>DASYMY010000216.1:0-1727 GCA_036008825.1 Glaciihabitans sp. | reverse complement strand
CGGTCCGTCAGTTCTGGCTCGGGCCACAAATTGGCTCGCCGAACATGGCTATCAGCTCGTGGCCGTCAACGCCCATGCCTGGGCAAACTCGAACGATATGCACCGCGATATTTCCCAGGCTCTGAACTTCCCGGACTACTTCGGCAACAATCTTGACGCCCTCAACGACTGCCTGAGCGATGTGGTCAGCCACAGCGTCAATCCGCAGGCGACCGGTCTTGTGCTTGTGCTGACCCACTACGAGGTTTTCGCCGCCCGCGAGCCTGCCACTGCCCATGCCGTCTTGGACATCGTCGCCACCCAAGCCTGCAACGCCGCCCTCGCCGGGCATCGGGTGATATGCCTGGTCCAATCCTTGGTGTTGGCCATGGCGCGTCAGTTCAACCCAGGTGGTGTCATGCATGCCCGGCGACACAGCGATGTACCCCGCTTCGCGCAAGATGGCTAGGTGTCGAGCCAACCCGGACACGCTGAGTCCCACGGTCGCTCGCAGAAAAGCAACCTCGCACCACGTCTGGATGTCGAGCAGCGACAGCACCAGGAGCCGAGTGGGGTTCAGCAACAGCGGGTCGACGTCTTGGTAGGTGACCACTGCTGGGCTGGCGGCGGGCACGGTCATGGCCGCACCTCGTGCAAGGCATTGGGCAGCGGTTGAGCCGCAGTGCCTACGGGTGCGGCTGCTGTGAGAAGTGTTCTGGTCAAGATGTCGTCATTCCTCGTTGTATCAGCGGGTTTCACCGGCGAGTACCACCGCTACAAGTCGTGCAGCCCGTCGCTGACGCGTTGCAAAAGTCCGAGATCAGGAACGTCGGGCACGCTCGTGCGTGGCCGCGGTGACGGCACCTGCCGTCGCAGTGGCAAACCACTCCCGGTGCGCTCGTACACCGGTAGCTCTGCCCACAAGATCTTGCCGCGTCCGGCCGGGATGGTGCCCCACTGACGCGCGGTGCTCTTGAGGACGTCGAGCAGTGAGCTATCGACGGTGTTGTCCGGGCTCAGTTGGTCGGAGGGGTACGGATCGGCGTCCCAGACCTCGATACCGATGCTGCGCCGGAGACCCACCAGCCGGATGCCGAGCAGCTCCAGATGCGTTAAGCGCTTCCACTGGACAGCGGGGTCAACGACCCCGGTTGTCCGTACGGCATTGGCCACCATCTCCTCAACCAGCAGTACGGCGTCTCCGATCACCAGCGGTGCGCGCCAGCGTTCCAAGGTCGAGACGACGAACGACCGGGCCGAACTGATCGCCGTGGGCAGCGCTGCCAGCGTCAACGATTCAGTCCACTGGGGATGTTCGTTCACGGGTAGTCGTTCAGGAATCGGCTGGTCGGTGGGCAGTTTGTGCATCTGGACGGTCATCGGTGGTGCTCCCTTCGACCACTTGGCCGGCGGCACCGGTGGCGCGCTCCCTGACGGCCTCGGCGAGGTCTACGAGTCGGTGGGCAAAGCTGATCTGCTCGTCATGGGTGATCGTGTTGCTCAGCAAGGCGCTGGCGAACGGGGCTACGTCCCGGCTGATGTTCCGGAGCTGGAGCAAGATGATCTCGTCGAGGTCTTCCATCTCAGGTCGTCTCGACGAGCTCGAAGACTTCGGCCTCCGCGTCGAACTCCAGGCGCGCGAGCAGGCTGTTTTGCAACAGCCGGTTTCGGGCCAGGTGCCGGAACGTTGGCACGACGACGTAGTGAGCTTCGGCGCGCCGAAGCTCCTGGATCAGCTCGTGGAAGGC
>DASYMY010000215.1:0-1543 GCA_036008825.1 Glaciihabitans sp. | reverse complement strand
TTTGCGTTTTGGCCCATATCCGGATCTGTTCTGCGATCAACAGTTTACCCGGAATACCACCACCAGCAACTATCACGCGTCGCTATCTCTCGTCATACCACCCACCGCATCACCAGGTCGGGTCACCCGAAGAATAAGCTACACAACATCTGAACCTTCCCTTTCCTATCTACACAGGTACACAGCAGCATTCCTCAACTATCACCTCCCTAAGGTAGTGGGACGAAACGTCGCACGTCGCCTGCATCGAGTCGGCCGACCTGCCTCCAATCGAATTTGGCCGAGCTGCTGCACCCATCTGCACGCATCGGTAGATCGCCCATCGATCACGCCGCGACCTCAGTCCATCCGGATAATCGAACGTCGCCTGCCCTTATCCCTTCGGCCCTTATCAGCCTCGTCCCCCGCGAGCGCTGCCCACCGGCAGAACAGGTTGTGAATAACTCCCTCTATATCCTAAGTTCTCGCTCGCTTTGAGCCAGAATTGTCTGTCGCCCCTTCCTCCACCACTCATCCTCCTCACCCTCGCCCATCATGTCCGGCTCGCTCTCGCGCGCCTTCACCACCCGGCGGACGGCCAAGCCCAGCATTGATAATGGCGTGCCTCCCATGCCCAAGAGGAGCTTGACCACCAAGCACTCCGACACCATCAGACAGCAGAAGATCTCGCACCCCGTCGAGCTACTGTCAACCACCAACATGCTGTCCTACAGCGCCCCCGACATCGCCCCGCGCAGCCGCTCGTCGTCCAACTCCAGCGCCGGCAGCATGACCTCTGGGAGCAGCGCGTCCGAGGGCGGCTCGTCCATCACCACCCCGATCACCTCGCCCGAGGTGTCGTCCAGCGAGTCGTCGCCCATCGCCAAGATGCCCGACCTCAACAACCTGTCGGCCTACTTCCCCACGAGCCCTGCGAACGACAATCACATTGAGGTGCCCAGGATCCCCCAGCGAGCGCCCTCGCACACCAAGAAGCACTCCGAGGTCGTCGCCCGCAAGCGCTCCATGTCGCGGATGGCCACGCCCAAGAGCAGCATCTCGTCGAGGAACCTGTCGGTCTCGACCACCGGCTTCCAGTCGCCCGCCGCCTCCGCTACCCCCACCACCGCCACGCCCGGCCGCGCCAGCGCCCACAAGAGCACGGCCTCGCACAAGAGCAACCTCTCCTACAAGAGCAGCATGTCCCACAAGAGTAGCATCTCGACGCGATCGTCCGTCAACATGTTCAGCCCCAACCCCGAGACCCCTGAGCACCCGTTCGGCAGCGAGCTCGCGCAGGTCTCGGAGCTGGCAGAGGAGTTCGGCTCGAGCAAGCAGACACGGCCCATCCTCGACCCCGAGGAGCAGGAGCTTGTCTCGCTGGGCCTGTTCAAGTTCGCGGCAGACGACTACATGAACGAGCTGCAGGGCCTGTTCATCACCGCGTTCGGCGAGATTCCCCGCCAGTCGTCGGCACTATGGATATAAGACACTGGAGAAGGGAGGGACGTACCCTCCCTCTCCCTCACCACCACAGCAATATGCTACATTCTTGTTCATAGTC
>DASYMY010000214.1:0-31263 GCA_036008825.1 Glaciihabitans sp. | reverse complement strand
TGGGGCCCCGTCCACCTCGGTGGATCCGTGTTGACATTACTAACACAATTTCGGGGGAAAAAGCAGTGACTACGAGTGACCGCGATCAGCGGATTATTGACAACCTTCCACTCGTCGGATACCTCGTTTCTAAGGTTTGTGCCGGTGCAACGCACCTCTCCCGCGATGACCTCTCGCAAGCTGGTTGTGTCGCATTGATCAAAGTTGTGGATACCTTTGATGAGTCCCGGGGTATTCCATTTGGCGCTTACGCTCGCGAGCGCATTATTGGTGCAATCAAAGACGAGATGCGCAGCTCGGATTGGGCAAAACGCAATACTCGCAAAACCATTAAGGACACGCTGGCTGTTCAATCGGTGTTGAGCGCGCAGTTTGGCCGCACTCCCACCGTGGACGAGATCGCTGGTGCGCTGGGCGTAGATCGGGCCACCGCGGCCGAAGGTTTGTCCTACGCTGCGCGGTCGGTGACCAGTCTTGATGGCACGCCAACAGATCTGCTGCACGCCAACGTTTCGCCCACCGATTCGGATCTCCTCGTAGACGAGCGGCTGCGGTACCTTCGGGCCGCAATTTCTGCGCTCCCCGAAAAGATGCGGTTCATCATCACCGCTGTCTACCTTCAGGATCGTTCCGTTGGCGATATTGCCGAAGAGTTGGGCGTCACCCACTCCGCGGTTTCCCAGCAGCGCGCCGAGGCGATCCGGCTGTTACGAGACGGCCTCGAGCAAAACTACTCTGATAGCGACAGCCCACCACCTGCACGGGTGAGTTCACCCGGTGCTCGCCAGGCCGCGTATTTGCTTGACCTGGCTAAACGCCTCGCTTCGCCCGCGGGGGACTTCGGCGCCGTCGCGGTGTAAACCGCGCGCATGACTGCGGGCCGATATAGGTTTCGCAAATATTTTTTCCCTCGGCTCTAACCGCAGGATGCTGTGCCGCCGATGGTGGTAGTCACCGGACCATGGATGGTCCGGCACAACCACTCAAGGAAGAAGCGCCCTATGGGAATGCAGATCAACACCAACGTTGCGGCACTCAACTCGTACCGCAACCTGTCCAACACGCAGAACGACCTTTCGAAGTCTCTCGAGAAGCTCTCCAGCGGTCTGCGCATCAACCGTGCAGCAGATGACGCCGCCGGTCTGGCCATCTCCGAAGGCCTGCGCTCGCAGGTCGGCGGGCTGAAGGTCGCCGCTCGTAACGCACAGGATGGCATTTCCGTCATCCAGACTGCAGAAGGTGGATTGACCGAAACGCACTCCATCCTTCAGCGTTTGCGTGACCTCGCTGTTCAGGCCGGTAACGACTCGAACAACGCTGATTCACGTAAAGCGATCACCACTGAAGCCACCGAGTTGGTTGCTGAGCTCGACCGCCTCAGCAGCACCACCAACTTCAACGGCACCAACCTGCTGGACGGCTCGAAGTCCACTCTGAGTTTCCAGGTCGGCGCAAACGGCGACGTCAACAGCCAGATTGTTGTTGGGCTGGCGGATGCCGATGTCAAGGCTCTCGCCGCAGGGCTGACCGTTGGCTCGGCCGGCGCGACGATCGCAGTTGCAACCCCCACTGACGTGGCTGGCGAGCAGTCCTTCTCGATCACCAACTCCGACGGAAGCACCAGCACCGTCACCGCAGAGCTGGATGTCGCGGGAAGCTACGCGACGGTCCAGGACGTTGCTGACGCGCTGAACGCGACGGATAGCTTCAGTGGTTCGCTGACCGCAACCGTGAACGCCGACAACGAGCTGGTTGTCACCGCTCGTGACGGAGGATCCGTTGTGGGTGGCGCGACAGCGGGCACCGCCGCTTCCGCCGGAACCGGTCTAGCTGTAAGTGCAGCTGGTGTCGGCGGAGTGCTCGACTTCAGCTCAGCAGCTGGCGCAGCAGCGGCCATCACCACACTGGATGGGGCCATCACCGACATCTCCACCGCCCGCTCCTCGTTGGGTGCACAGCAGAACCGTCTCGAGTCGACCATCAACTCGTTGAACGTGTCCGCTGAAAACCTGACGGCCGCGGAGTCGCGCATTCGCGACACCGACATGGCGTCGGAAATGGTCAACTACACCCGCGCCAACATCCTGTCCCAGGCGGGAACGGCCATGCTCGCGCAGGCTAACCAGTCGAACCAGGGTGTTCTTCAACTTCTTGGGTAACCCCTAGAAGCACCCGCGTCCGGTCGCACCTTCACTAGACCCCCCTCTGAGTGGAGGGACGGCCGGACGCGGAACCACCCCAGCTCCCCGCGCTGGGTTTGTGCACCAGATCAGCTTGTATTCGGAAAGGACTACCGTGGCCATCTCCCTCGACGGCATTGCCAGCGGTCTCGATACCGCCGAACTCATTGCCTCACTTATGGACATCGAGCGGATCCCACAAACGCTCCTCCAAAACCGAGTGACCGCGACAGAAACCAAAATCACCGACTTTCAATCCCTCAACGCGAAACTGGCTTCCCTCGCCACCCTCGCAACAACCACCAGCGGTTCTGACTCACTCCAAAAATTCTCTGCAAAGTCGAACACATCCGCCCTCACCGTATCCGCGGGTATGGGGGCAGCGCCGGGTTCTCTCGATGTCACCGTTACCCAGTTAGCTCAGGCTCAAACGTCTGTGCTGGCGCCCCTCACCGAATGGCCCAGCACCCCACCGGTACTTACCATCGTCGGCGCCGACGGTACTGCAACAGAAATCACGGCAGCCTCCAGTTCGCTCAGCGACGTTGTCACCGCCATTAACTCTTCCGCCGCCGGAATCGTCGCCACCCGCGTTGCTGCGGGAATTAACGGGGAGGGAGTGCCTCAGTACCGCCTGCAACTGGTATCGGCGCAATCAGGCGTCGACGGCGCATTCTCGGTATACAGCGGCACCGCGGATGAAGTTGCCGCCAAAACAGCTCCCGACCTACTCTCCGCATCCGGCGCCGCCACTGTTCGCTCCGCGCAGGACGCCACGATTACCCTGTGGGCTGGCACACCGGCTGAACAGGTTATTACTTCTTCCTCGAACACCTTCACCGACATCCTTCCCGGGGTCACAGTGACAGCGTCCGCGCTGACTACTGACCCCGCAACGGTTACCGTTACTCGAGACGCTGCCGCGGCTACCGCGGTGATGTCGAGCCTGGTCGACTCGCTCTCCACCACCCTCGGTCTTATCGATGCGAAAACCGCGACCACTCAAACCACCGACGCCACGGGTAAAGAGGTCACCGGCCTCGGCTCATTTACCAGCGACTCGCTCATTCGTTCTATCCGGGCCAACCTGGTGAGCGCGATCACCGACTCTGTCGATGGACATTCCGCCGCGGAGATCGGACTGTCTGTGGACAAAAAAGGCTCTGTCACGTTTGACAGTGATCGCTTCGCTGCTGCGCTGAAAGAAAACCCGGCACTCGTGGAGTCCATTGTGGCTGCCGTGTCAACCCGCGTTGCCGCCGCGAGCACCAGCGCCTCTTCCAGCACGGGCTCCTTGACCGCGAAAATTACAGGCGCAGAATCGTCCGTCTCCTCGCTGACCGAACAGGTAGAGCGCTGGGACACCCGGTTGGAAAACCGCGAAGCCATTCTGGCGCGAACATATGCGGCCCTGGAGGTATCCATGGGCAAGCTCAACTCCCAGCAGGCGTACCTGACATCACAACTTGATGCCTTGGCCGCATCCAAGAACGACTAACGCCAACCAGCACTGCGAAGGAACGATTATGAGCCTCGTGACATCTCAACTGTCTCAGTACAACCGCACGGCCATTTTGAGCGCCGGACCAGCCCAATTGTTGACCATGCTGTACGACCGCCTGTTGCTCGATCTCGAGAGGGCGGAATTCGCTCAACGCGATAGTGATTGGGAGGCGGCATCCCACCAGTTGCTTCATGCGCAGGCAATTATTGCTGAACTACAATCGTCGCTGAAAGTAGACGACTGGGACGGCGGACCGGGGCTTTACGCCCTCTACACCTACGTGTCGTCTGCCATGATTCGCTCGAATGTGCACCGCAATGTTTATCTCACGACAGAGTGCATTGCCCTGCTGGAGCCCCTCCGTGTGGCTTGGACGGAGGCCGCCGCGCAGGCGAGCACTTTCGCCGCCACTGCAGCTAGCACCGGCACGGGTGGGTGGGGTGTTGGCTAAGCCCTTCACCACGGTCAGCACCGCCGACTGGGACGCTTTCCTCAACTCAGTAGAGACAGAGCTCGATAATTATGCGGATGTCTCCGGCCCGGCACCCACCGAGCCAGCCCAGCACTGGGCTGCACCCAGCCAGCTGCCGCCGCTAACCGCAGTGGCAGCCGAGCGTGTTCGCGCAGTGCTCGCCAAGATGGAATACACACGCGCTCAATTGCTTGTATTGCAGCGAGATGTGGGTAGCCAACTCGCTGCCATCCGATCCATCCCCACGCGATCTGATGTGCCCGTCCCGATCTACCTTGATACGGCCGGATAAATAGTTTCAAATAACTTGCGGTCGGAGCTAACACAGCTTGTGGCGCTGCCGATAGCTACAGCCGAGCACGGAGTGCTCACTCTCCGGCCACGGATCGGCCACCGCAAAGCAGAATTTTGGGTGCTGCCGTGTTCGATTCCGTCTCCGCCGTTGCGCTCACCAGCGCACTGGATGGTTTGGCCGCGCGCCAGCGAATGATCGCAAACAATATCGCGAACATCAATACGCCGAACTATCGCGCGCAAAGTGTGCAGTTCGAGAATGCCCTCGCCGCCTCGGTCGCCGACGGGGATGGACGAGTTAGCGCCACAACACGTACCTCAACCGACCCTGTGAATTCCGAAGGTAACAACGTCAATCTTGATTCGGAAACCCTCGCCAACATAGACACCGTGCTGCGGTTTCAATTCGCTACTCAAGCTGTTGGTGGACAGTTCACGTCGATGCGCACGGCGATGAGGACGAACTAATGACGTTCGACGCGATTGGAATTGCCGGCTCCGGCCTCACGGTGCACCGTACCTGGTTGGACGCTATTGCCGACAATATTGCGAACGTCAACACCGTCACCGCAACCGACGGGGCTGCCTTCCAAGCGCGGTACATTGTTGCCTCCTCCGACGACGATGCCGGAGTGCGTGTGGCAGGAACCGAAGCGGGGGATGCCGCCGGGCGTGTGGTGAATCAACCCGACCACCCGTTGGCGGATGCGAACGGCAACGTGCGTTACCCCGACATTGATATGGCCGAGCAGATGGGGGCGCTGATCCTCGCCCAACGTGGATACCAGGCCAACGCGGCCGTAGTGGATCGTGCAAAAACCAGCTACGAAGCTGCTCTGCAGATCGGACGTTCCTAATGGCCATTGATGCGATTTCTGCAGTACAAGGAGTTGTGGGCACCGGCTACGTCACCAGCCCAGCCGCATCATCGGCGGTGGGCGATGCCTCGTTCGCGCAATCGCTCAGCTCCGCTATCGATGGCGCACAGGCGTTGCAATCAGAATCACAAGCCCTCGCCATCCAAGCCGTAACGGGTGACCTCACCGATATTCACAATGCCACCCTCGCGTCTTCGCGTGCCGCGGTGACGCTGGAACTCGTCGCGGCCATTCGCAACAAGGGTGTTGACGCCTTCAACGAGATCATGCGGATGCAGGCCTAATGCCCGCCCTTCTCAGCAGGTCGTGGGCGAACGTATCGAGAACCATTCAGGGGTTCACTCTCGCTCAACGTACCCTCGCGTTGATTGGCGTTGCCGTCCTTATCCTGGGCAGCATCGCATTGGCAACGTGGGCGACAAAACCCGCCTACACCCCACTGTTTTCAGGACTTTCGGCGGAAGATGCGAGCGCCATCGTCGACCAACTGCGAACCAGCGGAGTGCCTTACGAGCTCTCCAACGGGGGAGCCACCGTGCTGGTACCCGAAGCCAGCGTGTACGAAGAACGACTCACCGCTGCATCCGCCGGATTGCCTTCTGCTTCCACCGGTGGATATTCGCTCCTTGACGAGATGGGGGTAACCGCATCCGAATTTCAGCAGTCAGTGACCTACAAACGAGCGTTGGAAGGTGAACTCGCCAAAACGGTTGCGGCGATTAAGGGAATTACGGTCGCCTCCGTGCAGCTGGCAATTCCCGAAGACAGCGTGTTTGTTTCCGAACGGCTCGACCCCACCGCATCGGTATTTGTCCAAACGGACACAGGCGTCACCCTCGATTCTGACCAGATTAACGCCATCGTTCACCTGACCAGCGCCTCAATTGAGGGGATGAGTGCCACCAACGTTGCTGTCATCGATGCCAGCGGTGCCGTGCTGTCTGCAGTGGGAACGGGCGCGACCGGAAGCGCCGACTCCCAGGCATCCGACTATGAACAACGTGTGCGCGCCACTGTGCAGGCCATGCTTGATCGGATTGTCGGAGCCGGCAACGCAACGGTTGCCGTCGCGGCGACCATCAGCAACGAAACCGCTGAAGTTCTGTCGGAGACTTTTGGCGTCACCCCTGATGTTCCCGCGCTCAGCGAGTCGAGCGACACCGAGTCGTACACCGGCACGGGAGATGAGGCAGAGGGCGTCCTCGGTGCCGACACCGTCGCTGCTGCGGATGCTGCAGGAGGGACAGGAACCTACACCTCAGAGTCCGCCTCGCGCGATAACGCTGTGAACAAGGTGACCGAGAATAGAACCGTACCGGCAGGAGCGATCGCCCGGCAGACCATCTCGGTCGCTATCAACTCACAGGTTGCCGACGGAATCGACCGTGCCACCATCGAGGGGCTTGTTGTCAACGCGGCAGGAATCCAAATTGACCGCGGAGATGCAGTCGCCGTGAGCATGGTCGATTTCACCACGGGAGCAGGCGACGATGCAGCAGCAGCCCTCGCTGCGGCGGAGAACGCGGCCAACGCTGACCGGTGGGCGTCCCTGTTCCGCACGGGCATCATTGCGCTCGCAATTGTGATCCCGTTGTTGTTCGCACTAATTCTGTTCCTTCGCCGGTCCAAACAGGAGCGTGAAGTGGTCGACGTCGGCGACCTCGACCTAACTCAGCTGCTGCCAGCGAGTGGCGCACCAGGACTCGCTTCGGTGACTCCAGGTTTTGGAAGCGCCACCGGGTTTGCGCCGTCGGAACCGGCGGCCGTTTCAGCCCGAACCGAGGTTACGGCAGCCGATCGTCGTAACGCGGAGATCGCTTCGTTCGCGGCGCAGGATCCCAAAAAGGCGGCCGACTACCTCCGCCGCCTGATGGATGAGCGGAGCGCCCCATAGTGGATGCCAAAGTAGCCCTCACTGGAACCCAAAAAGTCGCCGTCGTGCTGATGAACCTCGAACACGCCGAAGCGGCCCTGGTTCTGCAACAGTTCACAGAAGCTGAGGCTGAAGAAATCGCTTCAGCCATTGTGACTCTCCGTAGTGTGCACCCAGACCTTTCCGAAACAGCACTGAGCGAATTTCACGATGCTCTGACACTGGGGCGGGTGGGCACACGCGGAGGTGCCGAATTCGCCACCGGGTTGCTGGAATCATCTTTCGGAAGCGAGCGTGCCGCCGGCGTGATGAATCGAGTATCGCGGTCAATGGCCGGACGTTCATTCGAGTTTCTCGAAACCGCGGAACCCCACCAGATTGTGGCACTCCTCGACGGAGAAATGGCACAGACGGTGGCGTTGATAGTTGCCCACCTGAAACCCTCTTTGGCCTCGTCCGTGTTGGCGGGGCTTCCCGACGTTCTGCGTGCACGGGTTGCCCAACACATCGCCACCCTCACCAATGCGACCCCCGAAGCGATCGCCATTGTGTCTGCAAGCATCAAGTCCCGTGCGGCTGCTGTTGTGGCTCCCCGGGGTGCCGCCGAAGTTGTTGGCGGCGTTCAGCCGTTGGTGGACATTATTAACAGGGCGGATGCCGCTACCGAGCGGGCCATCCTCGAAGGACTTGACGCACGCGACCCTCACCTGGCCGAAGAGATTCGATCCCGCCTGCTTACGTTCTCTGACATCGTCCGGCTCGAATCCCGCGACATCCAGTTGGTGCTCCGCGCCGTGGATGTTGCAGTTCTGGCGATCGCGATTAAGGGCTCATCCGACCTGGTCCAGCACGCAATCCACAACAATCTGTCAGAACGCAATCGCGAACTGCTTGCTGAGGAAATCAGCCTGATGGGCGGAGTACGAATGTCGCAGGTGGAAGATGCCCGCGCCGAAGTGGTCCGCGCTATACGTGAACTAGAAGAAGCCGGGTCGCTGACACTGCACCGTGAGGACGGGGACGACATTGTCCTCTGAGAGTCATCCCACCACCCGGTTTGCACCAACAACGTTTCCGACGCTGAGCACCGCATTAACGCAGCAACACCTTGAAGCTGCACGGGCGCGTGGTTACTCCGCGGGGTACGCGGAAGGCACTCACAAGGCAGATCGCGACTACGCGGCCCGCTCCGCCGACCTAGAGGTAACCCTCGCGGCAGAAATCGAATTTGGTCGAGCGCGCGCTGCTCGAGTGCTGGCAATCCTCAACGCCGCTGTCGCCTCACTCACTGCGCGGCTTGAACCATCTCTACAGGAGGCCGAAGAGACCTTTTTGGCTGCCAGTATCGAACTAGCGGAAGCCATCCTGGGTGTTGAGCTGCAAGATCATGCCGCTTCAGCACGCGCCGCCGTGCTGAGAATTTTGCGAACACCACACACAGCACACATCATTGCCGTACGGCTGAACCCTGACGATTTGCAAGTGGTGCGACTAGACGCCGGTCTGCCCGCAGGCGTTGACCTCATTCCCGATGAAAGCATCACTCGCGGGGATGCGGTTGCCGAACTGGCGGCCGGAATTCTTGACGCCCGCATCAGCACGGCGCTACGGCGTGCCCGCGAAGAACTATCGGGGCAAGCACTATGACCCTCACCTCGGGGACTGCCACAACACCACGGCCGGGCGCCGCTCGATTCGCACGCATCCTGGCGGCAACACAACCGCAGCGCCTCGGTCAGGTCACGGCGGTGCGCGGACTGGGGTTGGAAGTAGAAGGACTCGATGTTGCCATTGGAGATCTGATTCGGGTGGGGGAGCATCCAGGCATTCCCGCCGAAGTTGTCGCGACGATCGGAAGCACCCTGCGCTGTATGCCACTCGGACGAACGGACGGGTTGCGTGGCGGCGCTTCCGCCTGGTCGGCGGGCCGACCCGCATTAGTGCCTACGGGAGAACATCTTCGTGGTCGGGTAATCGACGCGTTGGGGCGCCCGATTGACGGCAAAGGCCCACTTGCCGCCGCAGGGTGGGTGCCCCTGCACCACGACTCGCCAGCGGCGATGTCGCGCAGCCGCATCGCTGAACCCCTGCAACTGGGAGTACGCGTTCTCGACACCCTAACCACGGTTGGACAGGGGCAACGGTTGGGGCTCTTCGCAGGTTCCGGAGTGGGCAAGTCATCGCTGCTTTCGATGATCGCCAGGGGGACAACGGCGGAGATGTCGGTGATCGCCTTGGTGGGAGAACGCGGTCGCGAGGTCCGTGAGTTCCTCGAAGACGACCTCGGAGCGGAAGGCCTTGCCCGATCGGTTGTGGTGGTGTCAACATCCGATGATCCCGCCATGCTTCGTCTGCGTGCAGCGTTCACAGCGACGCGAATTGCTGAATCCTTTCGTGATTCTGGCACCCATGTGATGCTGATGATGGATTCCCTCACCCGCGTCGCTATGGCGCAGCGTGAGATTGGGCTCTCGGCGGGGGAGCCTCCCGCAACGCGCGGATATCCGCCCTCCACGTTTTCTGTTCTCGCGCAGTTACTGGAAAGAGCCGGTACTGCGCAGCATGGGTCTATCACCGGAATTTATACGGTGCTTGTCGACGGCGACGACCACAACGAGCCAATTGCTGACGCTGCACGTTCGATTCTTGACGGGCACATTGTGCTTGACCGATCACTGGCGGTCGCCGGACATTTCCCTGCCATCGATCCGCTCGCTTCCATCTCGCGATTGGCTAGCAAGATCGTCCGCCCTGAGCAGGCCCGTGATGCGTCGACCCTGCGCGCAGCTCTTGCCGCCCGAGCACGAGCCCAAGACCTCCTCGATGTGGGTGCTTACCAGCCCGGCGCGAACCCTCTAGTGGATGCTGCAATTGCACATGAAAAATCCATAGCGAACTTTTTGCAGCAACGTATGGATGACCAGTCCTCAGCGCTTTCCGCATGGCAACAACTCGATCAGCTTGCACGGGCATTGGGTGGCGCTCGGTGAGTCGAATGTTCCCCCTGCTTGGCTTGTTGCGTCTACGGCGTTTGCAAGAAGACACCATCGCCGCAGACCTTGCCCGGGCGAACGGGCGGGTGCGAGACAACGCAACGATTCAGGAACGCACCCGACGGGCGCTAGAAGGAGTCACCGCCGAGCCCACCGATGTAGACACGCTTCGGGCAACCGCATCCTCCCGCGCGGCATCCAGCAGCACACTGTCCGCATTAGCTGCCCTTCATGAGGTGCACCGGGAGGCTGTGTTGGGCTACGAAACTGAGTACGCCGCGGCAAAATCGCGAACCGCGCGGTTGGAAAAGCTGGAAACGAGGCATTCCTCCGAACTAGCGGCTACCGACCTCCGGAGCGAACAATCAACACTCGATGAGATTGCAACAACGGCGTGGCAACGCAGTGCAATGGACGGGAGAGATTCGTGATTCCCGCCGCAGCTACTCCGCCTCAGGCCCAATCTGCGCGTGCCGGAGCTCTGAGTAGTGCGCGTGCCACGCCCTGTCTTGCAGGCACCAGCACGCCCAGCGCAGCCTCCACGTTCGCGGCAGTTTTGCTCGGAACGACGGAGAGCTCGGCTGCGCCGGGTACACCGGCTACACCGGGCGGATGGCCGAGGAACTCAGAAATCACGGCTCAACTAGAGGCCGGAGTCGCTGGAGACGCTGGAGTCGCTTCCGAGGAGACATCAACCGCTGCTGTAGGTGACTGTGCTGTGGTGACTCTTCCCTCCAAGCCTCACCAGTTTGAGATGCCTAGCGGTGGATCCTTCCCCGGCCCGGCTCAGGTGCCGTCTGCTCCCGCTTCGGATCTCGCCGTCGCTGGCGCCGAGTCCTTACTGACAGAGCCTCGAATAGACACGAAACCTGCGCGTGAAACGGCCAGTGCCGCGCTCACCGGTGCCGCGCTCACCGGTGCCGCGGCATCACACACAGCGATCAACCTATCCGAGGCTGCGCCGGCAGGAGTCGTGCTGTCCGCGGCGACTGGCAGCGCCCTTAGCTCGCACGATCGACGGCCCACTGGCGTTCCACAGGTCTCGATTTCCCCGTCCTCAACAGTCCAGTTGCCCACTGCCGCACCGTTAGCGAACGGCACTGCCGCGGTTCCCTCGGATGCGGTTCCGGCAGCGGCTTCGGCTGCTCGCGAGGTGTCCTCGACCATGACCTCGGCTGTGCCCCCGGTGGTGGGCACCAACCTTCGAGCCGCCGAGCCAACCTCCTCCACACCTTTAGGCGCGGCCGTTAGCGCCGCTCCGCTCGCCCGCCCCGCGCCGGTAGTTGTATCCACTCCCACGGCGACCGCACCAATAGATCATGCTGCCCCTGCTGCTTCCGTTGCCACCGCCAAGGTCGCGACCGCAGCTACCCCCGCTGCCGCCACCGATGCTGCGACCGCGGCCGGGGCCCAACCTGCCGTGTCGCCCACCGTTGCCCCCGCGGCGGGGACGGAGACCGACGGTACCGCCGGCACAACCGCGGCACTCGCCATCGACCGGCACACAGCTTCGTCAGGGGAAACGCGTCGGTCGTCACAAGGCGCTATGAGCGCCGCATCCGGGCTGATCAACAGCAGTGCCGTCGCCGACAACTCCGCTGCCGACGCCGCACAGCCGGATAACCCCGCCCTAGTGGGTTCAACAGCCGGAATCGACGGCACCGCCCGCCTCTCGTCACCAACGTCGACCTCAGCCGCCCCCGTGTCATCGACCCCGCCAGCGCTGGCATCCTTTGCCAAACAGGTGGGCGCCCCCGTGTTCGCCCTCATCGCTGGCCCGGAAGGTGACCACTCCGTGACTGTCACGGTTGCGCCGTCGGAGCTCGGGCCGGTCACCGTGCGCGCACACCTGTCAGGCGACGGCATCCGCATCGAGATGTTCGCTCCGACCGAGAGTGGACGTGAAGCGTTGCGACAGATTCTGACCGATCTGCGCCGAGACGTGGCAATCGCCGGATCGCCAGCCACCGTCAACCTTGCCACTGACGGCGGACATGACGGTAGGCAGCATCGCACAGGAGCCGAATACGTGCCCGGTGCTAACCCTCGAACGATCGGCAACCGACAGTCGGAGATAGATGAAGTCTCTGCGCGCCCCACAGCCGGCTCGACCCTCATCCTCGACGTGATGGCTTAGGACCCAAGGAGAACCCCATGGCAATAGAGGCAATATCCCCAGCGGCCAGCGTTCTGGCGGCAACTACCGGCACCGCCGCTGCGGGACAGGAGATGGACAGCGACCTGTTTATGAAACTGCTCGTCACCCAGCTCCGTAACCAAGACCCCAGCTCGCCCATGGACACCAACGAAATGATCACCCAAACGACTCAGTTGGCGACCATGGAAAAGCTTCAGACCATGGCGGATACCAGCACCGAAAGTTTCTCGTTGCAAATGCGCACAGTTGCCGCAGCCTTGGTCGGATCCGAGGTCAGCTACCAGGACGCGGATGGTGCAACTCAGACCGGTGTCGCCAGTGCGGTGTCCTTTGCCACCGCCGTCCCGCAGGTCACCGTTGGCGAGAGCGTAATTCCGCTCGACCTGATCTCGGGCACCCAGCAACGCGCCACCTCTGTTTCTGCCTAACTTTTTGCCTACCCCTCCGTTCAACTGAAAGGCTTCCCTGTGCTTCGCTCTCTCTACTCCGGAATCTCCGGCCTTCGCTCGCACCAGACAATGCTTGACGTCACTGGCAACAACATTGCGAACGTCAACACGGCTGGCTTCAAGGGATCTGCTGTGCAGTTTCAAGACACCCTGTCACAGACCCTCGCCGCAGGCGGTAGCCCCACCGACCAGGCCGGCGCCACGAACCCGGCCCAGGTGGGACTGGGGGTTGCTGTCGCTGCGATCAGCACCAATTTCGCCCAAGGGTCCGGTCAGGCCACTGGCAAAGCAACTGATCTGATGATCTCGGGTGATGGCTTTTTTGTGGTGCAGTCCGGCGCCGAAACCACGTACACCCGTGCGGGTGCATTTGATTTCGACACCAACGGCCGCCTGGTTAGCGCAGACGGGGGACTGGTTCAAGGGTGGCCTGCCGTCAATGGGACCGTGTCTGCGAATGGCGCACTGAGCACCATCACCTTGCCCACCGATGCAGTCAGTGCGGCAACTCCCACCACAGAAGCGTCCTTTTCGGGCAACCTCCCTGAAGACGCTATTGCCGGTACTAGCTACGTTCGCGACCTCGAAGTGTTCGACGAATCAGGCTCATCCACCACCTTCTCTCTGACTTTCACCCGCACCGCCCAGCCCGACGGCTGGAGCGTCAGCGATTCAAACGCCCAGGTCGTCGGCACACTCGAGTTCACCAATGGCGCTCTGACCAGCGGTGCAACACAGTCCATTGATGGTGTGGACATTGACTTTTCGGAACTCACTGGGTTCGCCAAACTCACCACCATTGCCGTCGATACCCAAAACGGTCGCGCGGCCGGATCTCTCATCGGTTACCAGATCGGGGACGACGGAATTGTCACCGGTACCTTCAGCAACGGTGCAACCGCGCCCATTGCGCTACTTGCCCTGGCAACCTTCCCCAATACGGAAGGACTCGAAAAGGTCGGTGGATCCGGGTATGTCGCCACCGCCAGCTCGGGTGCTTCCACCCTCGGCGCGCCCGGCAGCAACGGCGTTGGCGCACTGGCCACCGGTTACCTCGAAATGTCGAACGTCGATTTGTCGCAGGAATTCACCAACCTCATCGTCGCCCAGCGCGGCTTCCAAGCCAACGCTCGAATCATCACCACCTCCGATGAGGTTCTTCAGGAACTGACCAACCTGAAGCGTTAGCGCTTACCTCCACCACTCCGGGCGGCGTAACGCCGTCGCCCGGAGACATCCGCCCAAGAAATGAGCACCGCGATGATCGTTGTGACGAGACTTAACGGAACACACTTCGCCGTGAATCCCGATCTCATCGAGAGAATTCATGAGAACCCGGACACCACTCTGGTGCTCGTCGACGGGTCAACGTACATTGTCACCGAACCGCTCACGGCGGTGACTGACCTTATTGTTCAGTACCGTGCGCGCGTTATCGCGTTGGCGTACTCCACCACCACGTCGCAGACAGCGCTGCGCCCCCACGGAGACAACTGATGGATCCCGCAACAATAATCGGCATCCTTCTGGCGTTCGGCGCATTGGTGGCCATGGTCACTATGGAGGGGGCGCATCTCAGCTCACTGATCATCCCTGCTCCGATGATTCTGGTGTTTGGGGCGACCATCGCCGTTGGGCTCGCCGGCGGAACCGTTCGAGACACTCTCAACGCCTTCAAATCCATCCCCCGCGCTCTTACAGGACGCGCCCCCAAACCCGACACCACCATCAACTTGCTGGTGTCGGTGGCCGAGAAGGCGCGCCGTGAAGGGTTGCTCTCCTTGGAAGCGGATGCCGCAGAAGCCGACGACCCGTTCCTGTCAACCGCTCTGCAAAATATCGCTGATGGAACGGATGGCGATGAACTGCGTCTGCTTCTGGAAGATCAAATTCACTCCACCTCAAAGGCGCGGCAGCAGGCCGCAAAATACTTCAAGTCCCTCGGCGGCTACGCCCCAACCGTTGGCATCATCGGTACCGTTGTCTCCCTCACCCACGTTCTCGAAAACCTCGATAGCCCCGACACACTGGGGCCGTCCATCGCCGCCGCGTTTGTTGCCACACTCTGGGGGCTGCTGTCTGCGAACTTCCTCTGGTTGCCTCTGGGGGACAGACTTGCTCGCCTCAACGGGTTAGAAGCAGACGAAAAATACCTGGTGATGGAGGCGGTGCTGGCCATTCAGGCCGGATCACAACCGCGAATGCTGCGCGAACGACTGCAAGCCATGGTGCCGGGTTTTGTGCCTGAACCGATTCCCGTTGCGCAACAGTGAGCGGACCAGGAAAAAGTCGTCGGAGCCGAGCTGAGCCGGTCGAAGAACATAACGACGAGCGGTGGATGGCGTCCTATATGGACATGGTGACGGTACTGATGTGCCTTTTTATTGTGCTGTTTGCCATGTCAGCCGTCGACGCGGACAAATTCGAGAAACTGCGCCTTTCGCTGTCAACCGGGTTCGGCACAATCGCTACGGACACCGTTGACACCGCTGCGGGGATCGTGGTGCCGCCGGAGTTGGTTGGACAAGATGGCGATGTCACCAGCACCCCACCGGCGCAATTGCAGGCCGAAGCAGAGCTGGACTACCTCCTCGACATTCAACACCGCATCAACTCTTCCCTGGTCGAGCAAGGCCTGGCTCCCAACGCGAACTACGAGATCACCGAACGGGGCCTGATCGTGCGCTTGGTGGGCGCTGAAACGTTTTTTGGCGGCAACAGTGTCGAACTGGGGGACACCGCCAACCAAGTCCTCGGCTCCATTGGGACGGTGCTCGCCTCCATTCCAGAGGAAATCGTCGTCGAAGGCCACGCCGACCCCAACGGGTCATCCGCCCCGTATGCCACCGACTGGGAACTCTCCAGCGGCCGGGCAACACAAGTGGTGCGGTTCCTCACTGAACGCAGTGGGATCGCCGCCTCCCGCGCCGGCGCGATCGGGTTCGGCTCCGCCCGCCCACTCAGCAGCGACCTCACCGCAGCCGGAACGGCGCTCAACAGACGGGTAGATGTAGTTGTGCTCTCCAGTGAGCCTGACGTGATTCGCGATCTACTTCCTGACGTGCTTGCTGGGCGTAGCGAAACCACAACAGTGAGTAGCGGATGACCCCGACCGCGGGTGCTCCCAAAATGATTGCTTCCGGCACTAACGGGTGTGTGGCAGGCAACCGATAGTCGCCGTCGTGACGGTAGACAGTGGGGGGACACGAGCGGGTACCGCCGCGCCCAAAACGGTTGAACCGTACGATTTTCGGCGTCCAACTACGCTCGCGCGCGAGCACTCTCGCACCCTCGAATTAGCATTCGAAACGTTCGCTCGCCAGTGGGGTACGCAGCTCACCGCCAACATTCGCTCCCGCGCTCTGGTGACTTTTCACCAGGTCAACATCAGCAGTTATGACGAATATGCCGCCTCATTGCCTGCCGAGACGGCGATGGTGCTGTGCGCTGTCGGTGACGAGAAACCACGAGCGGTGTTCCAGTTTCCCAGCACGGCAGCGCTCGGCTGGTTCAGCCACATGCTTGGCGGCAACGGTACCCACGAGGAACCTGAACGGCGACTGACCCAGCTGGAACAAGCGCTACTGCGCAAACTCATCGACGACTGCCTCGACGATTTGCGATACTCCTTTGGGCCACTGTTGGCGTCCACTTTGACTATCGAGACGGTGCACCACAGTTCGCAGCTCGCCCAGGCTGCACCACCCACCGAGTTGATGATTGTCGCCACTTTCACCGTGCAGGCAGGCGACCAGTCAAGCCCGGCCACAATCGCGATTCCCTCAGACCAATTGCTGCGCCGACTTGTTGGCCGCGACCCAGTGGTCAGTTCCGCTGATGCGCAGAGCCTCGTTCGCTCGCAAGTGGTCCGCGTTCCCGTCGCTCTGTCCCTCCAATTGCCGCCCGTGAAAGTAACACCCGCACAAATTCTGGGTCTCAGCGTCGGCGATGTTATTCCGCTGGGGTATGCCAACCACAAACCACTCGACATTGCGGTGAACGGGCAAACCCTTGCCCGTGCCGCTGTCGGCGTCCACGGCTCGCGACTCGCGTGTGTGGTCACAGAAATCCAGGAGATACGCTGATGGCGACCTCGACCTTGTACGACACCGCTGTTGCCCAGATGGTGTCGATGCTGCCGACCGGCAACCAGCTGCGCCCGGTCCGGCGCACCACAACTTCGATAGCTGTTGCGCACGTAGCTCGTGCCGTCGTTGCCACTTTTATTGGCTCGCCGTCCGCGGACTTTGCCGTCATTCTGGTTGATGTTGATGCGTTGACAGTCGCGGCCGAAGCGGGCCGAACTGTCGCCGTTGTTGACCTTCTCTCTCCCGCCCTGGAAGCGGCGGCGAGCGGATTTGGTGCCGGTGTTCTGGGCCCGGTCCACACAGAAGATTCGACAGCGCTCTTCGCCGACGTCGACACTGTTATCTACGAGCTCCTAGCGGGAAACACCGTCGCCGGCTGGTTTGGTATGCGCATCCGCGACAACGGTGCGCTTAGCGGTGGGTCATCGTTGTCAGACGATGCCGTGGCGCAACGACTTGGACGTATCAACGATGTGGAGATGGCCCTTACGGTAGAAATCGGCCGCACCCGTATGCCCGTGCGTGACGTGCTGGGGTTGGAGCCGGGCGCTGTCATCGAACTGGACCGCTCCGCCGGCTCCCCGGCCGATATTCTGCTCAACGGACGCCTCATTGCACACGGTGAAGTCGTTGTTGTTGATCAGGACTACGCGGTACGGGTTACACGAATTCTCGACATCCCGGACGGTCTGGTCTAGGTGGACACGCTCTTCGTTGCGCTGAGGGTGGTGGTTTCCCTCGGCGCTGTGCTGGCCGTTATTTGGGTTGCGCACCGGCAGATTACGCGGCGAGGCAGCATCGGCCACGCAGACAAACCCATCACCATTATTGGCCGGCAGGCCGTTGGCCAAAAGGCCTCTGTTGTGATCATCGAGGTTGATGGCACGCGCCTTCTCCTGGGTGTCACTGACCACAACATATCTGTGCTCACCGAAACAGAAAAACCTGCGGCCCCTGTAGCGCGGAGCTTTTCCCGTCACCTCGCCATCGCCGAGCAGGCGGCCGCACCGGTAGACACCGCTGCCTCCACCACCAACGGTGCTGAATTGCGCCGTCCTCGCCAGCGCCCGCCCATTGCGCGCAGCGGTTCCTCACTGTCACCCGCATCGCACGGATTGCTCCGCGGGTCCATCCTTTCGGCCGAGACGTGGAAGCTCTCATGGACCGCACTGAGGCAGGGATACCGCACATGACATCACCCTCGATTCGGGTTACCCGATCGAGGCTTAGGGGGAGAACAGGGCTTGTTGTTGGTATCACACTGACAACAGTGCTGCTCATCGTGCTGTTGTCCCCTGCGGGGGACGCGGTCGCGGCCCCCACCGGCCCGCTTCCCCTGTCAACGGACGACGGCGGCATTACGGTGGACATTAACGGTGTTAATGGCACCCCGTCGTCATCGATTGTGACTCTGCTCGGTATCACCCTGCTGTCGGTCGCACCCGCGCTGTTGTTGATGATGACGTCGTTCACCAAAATTTTTGTTGTACTCGCCATGACCCGCAACGCGCTCAGCCTGCCGTCGATCCCGCCCAACCAGGTCCTGGCCGGCCTCGCTTTGTTCCTGTCGCTATTCATCATGCTGCCGGTGCTGACCGAGGTGAATGAAGTGGGGGTGCAACCCTACTTGGCGGGAACTGCGACATTTCAGCAAACCCTCGATGCTGCGTCTGAACCGCTTCGTCAGTGGATGCTGGCCTTCACCCGGGAAGAAGACCTTGCGCTAATGACCCGCGCGGCGGGCGCCGACAACCCCGCCAGCCCCAACGAGGTGAGTCTTGTAACGCTCATCCCCGCGTTTATGATCTCGGAGCTGCGTGCTGCGTTCATTATCGGTTTTGTCATCTTTGTTCCCTTCCTGGTTATTGACCTCGTTGTTGCCGCAGCGCTGATGTCGATGGGCATGATGATGCTGCCGCCGGTCATGATTTCACTGCCGTTCAAAATTCTGCTGTTCATCCTCGTGGACGGGTGGGGACTTATCATCACCTCGCTCATCGCCAGTTATCAGGTTGGTTAGCCATGGATAGCAACGCCGTTCTTGATATTGGCCTTCAAGCGTTAGTTATCGCTGCGAAGCTGTCCGCACCGGTGCTGGTCACAGCACTGGTGGTTGGATTCGCGATTTCCTTCCTGCAGTCGATCACCCAAATTCAGGAAGTCACTCTTTCGTTTGTTCCCAAAGCCG
This sequence comes from Glaciihabitans sp., assembly GCA_036008825.1. GTDB lineage: Bacteria > Actinomycetota > Actinomycetes > Actinomycetales > Microbacteriaceae > Glaciihabitans. Next base: position 12,186 of record DASYMY010000214.1, on the reverse strand, counting down.
TCGCGGTATCGGTTGCCCTGCTGGTGTGCGGGCATTGGATGGTGTCCGAGATTGTCAGTTTCACCCATCAGATGTTCGACATGATTCCCGCCCTTTTGACGGGCGGCTAACTCATGACCTTTGAACTCAATACCTACTGGCTTGAAGCGGTGATGTTGGCGAGCGTCCGTATGGTCGCGTTTGTGGTGATAGCGCCGCCATTCTCCTACCGGGCTTTTCCCGGACAGGTGAAAGCAATGCTCGCCGTTGGACTGGCGGTCGCGGTGTCTCCTCGAGTTGTCCCTGGCTACGTTGCGCTCGCTGATGTGGCCTTTATCGGAGCGATCATCGCTGAGTTGCTTACCGGCGCCGCACTCGGATTTTTGGTGTACGTCGCCTTCGCCGCAGTTCAATCGGCCGGCAACTTGATCGATATGTTTGGTGGGTTTCAGCTGGCGCAAGGGTTTGATCCGCAATCCATGGTTAATGGAGCGCAGTTCAGTCGGCTGTTTCATCTCACAGCCATCGCCCTGCTGTTCGCATCAGGCGCTTACCAGCTCATTCTGGGCGGCCTTTTTCGCACGTTCGACGCAGTTCCGCTCGGCGGCAGTATCGCGGAGGGGCTCACAGCAGAGATTGTGGTGTCTTCCGTGACAACAATGTTTCTTTCCGCAGTTCAAATCGCGGGCCCACTCGTTATCGTTCTGTTTTTGGCCGATGCCGGACTGGGCCTACTCACCAGAGTCGCCCCAGCACTAAACGCGTTCGCGCTGGGGTTCCCGCTCAAAATCTTTCTCACGCTCGCTCTCGGCGGCCTTGTCCTCGCAGTACTTCCTGCCGTGGTGACTTCTACAACCGATGCAGTCACCCGCATGCTGTTAGGGGTGCGCTAACCATGTCGGACGCGCAAGAGAGAACAGAAGACGCCACCGCTAAGCGTATGAAAGAGGTGCGCAGCAAAGGCAAACTTCAGAAATCGCAGGATGTCACCGCCTGGCTAGGCATCGGAGCTGCCGGACTCCTTATTCCCTCTACCCTTGCCGCCGCGACTACAGAAACGACCGAGCAACTGGTGGTTGCCGCCGCGATCGCAAGAAATCCCACCCCGGAAGCGGCGTTGCAGGCGCTGAACGATGGTCTTGGCTCGGTTATGCCCATTCTCGGGGCGATGCTTGCCGCCGCAGCGGTTGCGGTGGTTGTTGGTGCGGTCGCTCAGGGTGGCGTGCATATTCGCACACAAATGGTGAAATTCGACCAGTTCAATCCGGCGACGGCGCTGTCGCGCACGTTTGGCCTGCAAGCACTGTGGCAGGGAGCGAAAGCGCTCCTCAAAACTCTTGTTGTTGGGGGAGTGCTGTACGCCGTCATCCAAAGCTTGATGCCCGTGCTGATGACCTCCGGTGGGCTCCCGGTGCGCGCGGTGCTTGACGCCGCGACGTCCGGGTCAGCAGCACTTCTTATTGCCGCCGTTGTTGCGGGACTTGTTTTGGCCGCCGTTGACGTGCTTGTTGTGGGTAAAAAGAACCAAAAGCAGACCCGAATGACAAAAAAAGAGGTGTCCGATGAGAACAAAAACTCCGAAGGAGACCCTCTTATTCGTCAACAGCGTCGGTCCCGTCAATTAGCGATGAGCCGCAACCGGATGATCGCCACCATCGCAGGAGCCGACGTTGTGTTGGTGAACCCCACTGAGTTTGCGGTCGCATTGCGCTACGAACCGGGCAAATCAGCGCCGAAAGTGGTTGCAAAAGGCAAAGGCATCATTGCCGCTCGGATCAGGGAGGAAGCTGCAGTGCACGGAATTCCGCTTGTTAAAGACATTCCTCTGACAAGGGCTCTGCATGCAGCCTGCGAGTTAGGGCAAGAGATTCCGCTCGAACACTACGGCGCTGTCGCACAAGTCTTGACCTTCATCGCCGCCCTGAAACGCCGCGGATCGGTCGCCGGGCTTCACAGCTTGAAGTCGGTTCAGCCAACACCCGAAAGGTCTACCTCGTGAAACGCACCCTCCCCAAAGTGGCTGTCCCCGTAGGCATCGTGGGAATTGTGCTGCTGCTGGTCGTGCCCATTCCTGCTGGGTTGCTCGATGTCCTTATTATTCTCAACATTCTCCTCGCGCTGGTGGTGCTACTCACGACTATGTTCGTCCGCCGCCCCCTCGACTTTTCCGTGTTCCCCTCCCTGCTCCTTGTGGCTACCTTGTTCCGGCTCGGACTCAACGTCGCCTCGACCCGCCTGGTGTTGGGGGAAGGGTATGCCGGACATGTCATTGAGGCGTTCGGCTCCGTTGCCGTCGGTGGTTCCATCATCATCGGGTCGGTCATCTTCCTCATCCTGGTTGTGATCCAATTTGTTGTCGTCACCAAAGGCGCCGAACGGGTCGCCGAGGTGGGTGCTCGATTCACGCTCGATGCCATGCCGGGCAAGCAAATGGCCATTGACGCGGATCTCAATGCCGGTCTGATCACCGACACTCAGGCACGAGAACGCCGAGCGGAAGTATCGGCAGAAGCAGACTTTTACGGCGCGATGGACGGCGCATCAAAGTTCGTCAAAGGTGACGCCATTGCCGGAATCATCATCATCATCATCAACGTGATCGGCGGTATCGCCATTGGGATCCTGCAACGGGGGATGGAAATCGGTGAGGCGGTCAACACATACACGCTGCTGACCATTGGGGACGGCCTCGTCACCCAAATTCCCGCGCTGCTGATGGCGGTGTCTACCGGTATGATCGTCACCCGCTCGAACGCGGAAGCCGATATGGGCTCGACAGCGGCTGCGCAGCTGTCGCAATCCCGTATCGCGTTGATGATTGCCGGATTCGCCGCCATTGCGATGTCGCTTATTCCTGGTATGCCCATGCTGCCGTTCATCGTGATTGGCGGTGTGCTGATTTTCGCCAGCACACGTATCAAAGCGGATGAGGACAGAGAAAAAGCTGCGTCTCTGCGGGAGCAGCAGCAGGCGAATGCGCCAGCGGCGGAAACCACTGAAGATCTCATCGAACAGATGCGATCTCACGCGTTGGAGGTCACTCTTGCCGCCGATATGGTCGATCTAGTAACCGGCAGCCCCGATGATTTGCTTGGTCGGGTCAAATCCTTACGCAAAAAAATTGCAATGGAGCTGGGCTTTGTGGTGCCGCCCGTGCGAACCCGGGACAACGTCGAACTTCCTTCCTCGACCTATTCGATCCGAATCTCTGGAGTCGAGCTGGCTAGGGGCGTTGCCCCCGGTGGGAAGGTGCTCGCCCTCGGCGACTCGCTCGGTGGCCTTCCCGGCGAGTCCACGGTGGAACCGGTCTTCGGTTTGGCAGGAAAGTGGATCCCCGGTGAGATGCGCCGCAATGCGGAGCTCGCGGGTGCCACCGTTATTGACCGGGTTTCAGTAGTTGTCACGCATCTGTCGGCAATCATCACCGATAACGCCGCTCGATTGCTCTCCCGCGAGGACGTCCGAATGCTGACCGACGGACTGCGCAGCGTCAGCCCCAACGCGGTCGATGAGCTCACCCCCAACCCGCTGCCGTTGGCTGAAGTGCAACGTGTTCTGCAGGGTCTGCTCGCCGAACAGGTTGCGATCAATGATTTATCCCGCATCTTCGAGGCGCTCACCCTGAGGAGCCGGGTGTCCACGGAACCCGAAGGGCTCATCGAGGCGGCACGGCAAGCGCTCGGCCCCGCCATAGTGGCATCCCACCTGGACGGATCGGTGTTGCGGGTCATCACCATTGATCCGCTACTGGAGCAGGACATGTTGGAGAGCATGCGTCCGTCTGAGCAGGGTAGCCACATTTTGCTGGCACCTCACACCCTCGAGCTGGTGCTCGGCTCGCTGAAAAATGTCACCTCAGCGCAGCAACAATCTGGGCGGAGCGCCGTTGTGGTTTGTGCTCCGTCGTTGCGTCCCGCAGTGCGCCGCCTGATTTCCGCTCAAACGAACGGAATACCGGTGTTGTCCTACCAGGAGGCAACTGCCTCGGGCGTAGGTATTGAGACTGTGGGGGTGATCCGTGCCGTCGAACAGGTTTCAGCTTAGAGGCCGGCGATTAGACGAACTCACCGCGAAAATCCGTGCGGAGCATGGGCCCCGAGCTCGTATTATCCGAGCCGAGCGCATCACCCAGGGTGGTGTGGGCGGTCTGTTCGCCAAACGATTTTTCGAGGTCACCGTCGAAGTGACCTCTCGCGAGCGCCCGAGCGCAGTTGCCCCCAGCGCCAGCACTCGCGTGAGCGCTGGCGGGACCTTGGCCGACCTTCTTGCGCAAGCTGATGCCAGCGAGGGCACTGTGCTGGGCGGCCCGGCAGCCGGCGGCTCATCGTACGGCGGATTGGCGCAGGGCGGACTGCCACAGAGCCGCAGCGATGCTACACCCGCGTCATTCGACACTGTTCTAGCGGATCTGGTGGGCCGAGCCGGCCTGGTTCCACTCGCCACGCCTGCGCCACAACCTTCGCGGTTGCTGGCTGGCGCCGCGGCATTTCTGCCGGAATTACGCGCCGGCGAGCTCCGTGTTCTTGTGGGCTCCGGTGCAGATGCGTTGCCGGTGGCACGAACGTTGGCCAGCACGGGCAAGGCACTCGATGTGCGCGCGGGAGGGGCAGTGCGAGTACGCACCAGTGACCCCGTTGTCGACCGGCGCTCCGCGCAGGCGGCTCGAGCCGACGCGATTCGGTTAGGCCGCGGAGTGTGCGTTGCTTACGGCATAGAAAGAGGAGCTACCGCAGCAGAGCAAACGGCGGCAGTATCCTTGCGCTCTCTCGGCGCGGATTCAGTGTGGGCGGTCGTCGATGCGAGCCGCAAACATGAAGACACTGCAGCGTGGCTTCGCGCGCTCCGCACGGTGGTCGCGGTGGAGGCGCTTGCCGTTGTGGGAACAACGGCAACAGCTACGCCATACTCCGTTCTCCGATTGGGGCTTCCTATCGGATGGAGCGATGCACCTGCCAGCGAGAGCGGATGACACGATGAGCGCGGCGGTCCTGTGTACAGTGAAACGCGGTCGTATTGCTCCCGACCGGAACCAACAAGGAAGTGCACCATGCTAGTTCTAACCCGCAAGTTGAACGAACGCATCATGATTGGTGACGACATCGTTGTGACCGTGCTCGAAGTGCGCAGCGACAACAGCGTTCGGATCGGAATTGAAGCTCCCCGGGGAATCAAGATTCAACGCGAAGAAGTCTCGCTGGCGGTCGCCGAGGCGAATCTCACGGCCGCGCACGCTCCCGACACAGCAGCCGGCGAACTCCGCGCTCTCCTCGGTGGCACCGCGCAAGCGGAGTAAGTCGCCGGGTAACGGTGCGGCCGCCTTAGAGCGCGCGTCGCAGCGGGGCGGCCACCGGCCACTCCTGGTCTTCCAGGATGATCTGGTGACACAGTCCCGTGCGCGCATTCAGCACAATTGGCGCCAACAAATTTATAGTCGGCTCCGTCCCTGCCGGGTTTACAACAACCAGGACGGACGCGTCGTCGGCTTCCGTAAGATCCAAGAGGACTTGTTGGGCGTCCGAAATATGTGGGCGGTAGTCGGCAAGGTGAACAGCGGCATCAAGCACAAAAAGACGCACAGTTGAATCATCGGTGGCGGTAAGACTATGCAGCCCCGGCGCATCGGCGACGTCAGCGAGGGTGAAGCTGACCAGCGGCGCGAGGCCCAGCGGGGCTTCGGCGAACAGCACGGATGAACTCACGAGAGAAAGTCCATCAGTGTGGGCTGCAATGCTCGGGCGGTGACCGCCAGGGCAGCCTGATAGACGGTTTCTTGCATTTTGAGCTCCAAAACGATTTCGCCAAGGTCGATGTCCTCAAGGCTTGAACGGGAAGCCTCAAGTTGGGTGGTTGTCGCCGCCAACAATTCTTCTGTGTCTGACAGGCTGGCCTGGCGGGCACCGTTTGACGCTTGCGCATTGGTGACCGCAGCCATCCGAGTGCTGAGCGTATCAAGATGTGCGGAAACGGACACACCTGACCGGAGGTCGGCGGCCACGGTGCTCAGCAGCGCGAACACCGACTCGTCTCCTTCACCAAAGATTGCTGAACCGTCGGCATCAACGCGCAGAGTTACGCCGGCGCCTATACGTCGTTCAACCGTGCCCTGCCCGCCGGAGTACTGAAAATCGTCAGAAAAGGCCGGCTCGGCGGAATTGCCGGCGAACACAAAACGGCCACCGTACTCGGTGTTCGCTGCGCTGAGCAACGAATCGCGGATGGTGTCCAACTCCACAGCAATGGCCTCTTTTGCGGAGGACGACAAAGCGCCATCGTTGGCACCTTGAATGGTGAGAGCGTTGGCTCGCTGCAACAGTGCGGTGACGTTCGCGAGGGTGGAGTCGACCGTTGTTAACCACTCGTTCCCATCTTGCGCGTTGCGAACGTACTGCGCGGTGGCTTTCTGTTCGCTACGCACTGCCACAGCCTTTGCGGCAGCAGACGGGTCGTCTGAAGGTCGTGTGATCGTTTTCTGAGTCGCCGCTTGGTCTTGCAATTTAGCCAAAGCGGATGCGGCAAACTGCATGTTGCGAGAGGCAGATTGCATCATGGTCACGCTGGTTACTCGGGTGATCATCGGCCGACCAAGCCGGTGCGGTTAATGAGTGTGTCCAACATCTCGTCCATCGCGGTGAGCACACGCGCCGCAGCCTGATACGCCGTCTGGCTGGTCAACAAGTTCACGTTCTCCTCGTCAACGTCGACGGAGGAGTTCGCTAGTTGCGCTGCGGTTGCGTTAGTCGAAGCCAGTTCGGCGAGGGCGAAGTGTTGCAGTTCCGTTTTTGTCTGCACCGCGACGGTAGTGACGAGGCTGGCCCAGAGCGTGTCGGGGGAGCCAGAGTCCTTGCTGATCTGTGATATCCGGTCAGCGATTGACCCGTCGAGCGAACCGCCGGCGGCCCCACCGGCGGCGATTCCGCTGGCATTGGTGGGGATAACACTCAAACCAAGAGCGGCAGGAACTCCTTGTGCGAGGCCAAAAAAGCTGAGACCGGTAACGCCCGACGTGGTCTGGCCCTGTTGGTGGATGGTGTTCACCTGGTCGGCAAGAGCGAGAGCTATGGTGTTGTAGTTCGCTGCGATCGACGACAGGGTGCTGTTCGCGCCCCCCGCCGCCGGGGCGAGCATCGCGAGGGTCCCGGCCAGTTCGCCTCCGTCAAGGGCGATGGCACCAGGACGTGAACTCCACTCCAGATGCACGCCCCCGCCCTCGATGCTGGTGGCTCCGCCCACAACAACTTCGTGCGCGGTTGTCCCGCTGACCAATGGGTTGCCGCCCAACAGCACATCCACGGTGCCATCGGGACGCTGAGTGATCGTCGCACCCGACATTTCGGCAATCGCGGTGGTGAGCACCGCTCGTTGGTCCAGCAACGCGTTGGGGGATTGACCGATGCTTGCCGCGGTGCGGATCAGTCCATTGAGTTCGGCAACCTGTTGTGCGGAAGAATTGAGGTCGCTGGTGATCACGCTCGCATCGGACCGCAACGCATCCCACTGTCCAGATACCGCGGTATAACCGGCTGCTAGTTGTGAGGCAATTAGTGTGGCCTGTTCAATTACTACAGCGGATGCCGCTTCGCCGCCGGCATTGTTTGACAGATCTTGCCAGGCGCTCCAGAAATCGGTGAGCCCGGCGGATAGGCCGGAATCGCCCGGCTCGTTGAATGTGGTTTCGACGGCGCTGAACGCGCTGGCCCGCACAAACGAATAGCCCGTAGCAGACACAGCGCTCCGCACCCGCGCGTCGAGCATTTCGTTAGCGATGCGGGTGATTCCGGTTACAGCAACACCCTGCCCAGCTGAGGTCTGGGGCGAGAAAAGGTTGCCAATCCGTTCGGGTGATGACACGGCGGCTAGAGTGAGCCGCTGGCGGGTATATCCCTCGGTGGTCGCGTTGGCGATGTTCTGACCGGCGACGTCAATCGAAGCGCGGGCGGCTGCGAGTGCAGAGCTGGCCGCCGATATACCGCTAAATGTGCTCATTTATCCTTCTTTGTCCAACAATCGAGCAGCGTCCGGGTTCGCGGACGCGAACCCTTGCGCGTCGTAGGTACTCGGACTGATGTCCAAGTTGGCGATGGTCTCCTGCGTCGCGCGTGTTGCGGTGCGCAGCAGCGCGACGTTTTCGTCTCGCATGCTCTGAATCTGCGCCACGAGATCAACAAACCCTTTGAGGTGCGAATCGAGGATTTCCGCCCAGACCACATCGGGTGAGTGTGCGATGAGATCACGGATCGTGGAATCCTCCGGCGCATGCCACTCCTGCGCCACCGCGGCAACTTCAACGGTCCGTGCCAGCCCAAGGTCCCGTATCTGAGCGGTGACCTGCTCGGTTTCCGCAGCTGCCCGCGGAATCCATCGAGTTTTTCCGGCCGTGAGGAGAAGCTGCTCAACCTCGAGTTTGTACAACAACATCTCAAGAAGGTCTCGTTCACGCCAAAGCAGTGCAGACAACTCATGCATGCTCATGGCGGACCTCCTTAACTTCGGCTTCACTCGATGGATTCGAAACCCTGCCGCACATTTCAGTTCCTTTGTTGTCGGCACGCTTCGGGCCAACTATCGGGCAGTTGGGCCGTGATGTAAGCGTGGAGCTAAATACCTAGCGCGGACGACTCCTACGATGCGCCCGGAAAAGCTCACCGGAGAGCGTGGAGAGAACGCGCTCAGGTGGTGGAACGCTGCCATCCTGACGTACGCGCTAACGGCGCCGCAACTGGGCGCGCCAAAGCGACCATTGCCCGTTTTTCGGCCAGTGGCGAGTGCTGGTCAGTTATGGAGTTTGGCGGGGCGAGTCAGAGCGCAGGCTGTGAACCGGAATGTACCCCGGCCTGGGGATCAGCGACGTCGCGCTGCCGCGTCTGATGCCGTCAGGGTCACAACGGCGACAAGAAAAAGAAGCATGAGTATGGCGTAGTGGACGAGGGCCCCGCCCAAGAAAAAGATGGCTGCAGCCCGCCCCAGATCCCCGTCGAGCAGAGCGAGGGCAGTCATGGGAGAGATCAAACCCAACGTTAAAGCGCCGGTTCCGGCAAGCCACCATTGAAGAGTTCGGTGGCGAACATTACGAAGAGCATGAATCACGTGGGCGGTCTTTTCTGCAAACGGGCAAGCTTTGGGGCACGTCTCGCCCGGTCAAGAATTTACTTGATGGCGTACCCCTCCCCGGATCGGCCCTGCAGCAGCTTTGCGAACCATCCACGGTTTTGTACCCCTTTTGTCCCCGGTCAGGAGGACAGAATTTGCAGAATTGTATACAATTGACGAGAAAAACACCCCCGAAATGGGGGGTCGGCAATTTCGGCGAATGGGCCGTTCGATCGTGCCCGGAGGGCAGATGGAACGACCCATTCGCTTGTGTAGAGACCGCTGGGCTACTCGTAACGGAGTGACTCGATGGGGTCGGCTTTCGCCGCGCGCAGCGCCGGGATGGTGCCTGCCGCGAAGGCGATGCCCATCACCACCAGCACGATGGTGGCCAGCGACACCGGGTCGAAGGCGAGAAGCGTGAGCCCCGGCAGGTCGGCGAGCAGGGTGTCGGCGAGCGCCGTGTTGGCGAGGGTGCCGACAAGCATTCCCGCGCCCACTCCAATCGCGCTACCCAGGAATCCGATGAAGACGGCTTCCAGGCTGAAGAGGGTGAAGATGCGGCCCCCGCCCATACCCATGGCTTTCATCAACCCGATCTCGCGGGTGCGCTCCTGCACCGACATCAGCAGGGTGTTGACGATGCCAAAACCGGCCGCGATGAGGGCGATGCCGGCGAACCCGTTCAGCACCAGCACAATCGCGTCGATAATCGTTTTGAACGCACCAATCTGGTCGTCCACCGTTGTGCCGGTGTAGCCAGCGTCGGCCAGGGCTTCCTTGAGCGCGGTGATCTCGTCGTCTGTGGCATCCGCATCAAAACGAACGACCGCTTGCGCGTAACTGTCTCGGGCGGCGTCGCCGAGGCCAACACTCTGGCCGTCATACAGCGCACGGGTCAGGGAGTCGTTTGCGCTCACACTGCTGCTCTGGGTGAGGCCCGGCTCGGCAACACCAACAACTGTTGCCTCCAGGGTGCTTGAGGCGCCCTGAGTGTTGGTCAGGCCAAGGGCAATCGTCTCGCCAACGGCAGCATCCGCGTCGGCGAATCCGAGAGGCTCAAGGTAGGACTCGGGGATAGCCACCTGATAGTCGTCTGCGTTGTACTGCGGTTGATCGCCGGCCGCGAGCTGCAGGGTGATACCGGGGATCACACTGCCAACCGAGACCTGGTACTGGTCACCGTCGCCGTACTGGATGTAGTCGGGGCTCACCGACAGGGTGGGTTCGGCCGATTCCACTCCGTTTATGGTGGTCAGCTCGGCTATGTCCTCGCTGGTCATGGCTTCAAGCGTTGAGGCTCCGGGAGGGCCAGCCAGTTGGGACTCCACCTGGGTGGATGAGGGGTCATAGAGCTGGGGCCCGTCGCCGGTTGCTTCCACCGTTTTGTTGACGGTCATCACGTCTGCGGCACCAATGGAGGAGACGGTGTCGTCAATGTACCGGTTGATTCCGGTTCCCACACCGCTGGTGAGGGTGAGCGTGAACGCCCCAATAAAGATGGCGATGACCGTCAGGATGGTGCGCGTTTTGCTGCGGAAACTATTGCCAACAGCCGACACCGCAAGGTCGAGGGGGTTCATACGAGGCTCTCCTGGTGTGCGGTGAGGGATTCAACAATGAGACCGTCGCGGATGTACACCCTGCGGTCGCAGCGGGCGGCGAGATCTTCGTCGTGGGTGACGATGATGAGGGTGATGCCGCGGCTGCGGTTGAGATCAAAAAGGATGTCTTCGACCACTTTGCCTGTGGCACTGTCGAGATTTCCGGTGGGCTCGTCCGCAAAAATGACGCTGGGATCATTCACCAGGGCGCGAGCAATCACCACTCGTTGTTTTTGCCCGCCGGAGAGATCCGTCGCCTTGTTTGAGGCCTTGTCCGCCAACTCCAATTGTTCAAGGGCTGCCATCCCGCGTCGTTTGCGCTCAGCGCCGCGAATACCCGCAATGCGCAGCGGCAGGGTGACGTTATCCAATACCGAGGTGCCGGGGGTAAGAAAGAATTGCTGAAAAACGAACCCAAAGGTCTGGTTGCGGGTGGTGTTCAGCACCGACCCGGTGAGCGCGCCCGCGTTGCGTCCGCTCAGCTCAACCGTTCCGGTGCTGGGGTTATCAAGAAGCGCCAACAGGTGCATCAGGGTCGATTTACCCGACCCGCTTTTGCCCACAATGGCGACCGATTCGCCCGCCGCGATGTCGAGGGACACCCCCTTGAGCGCCTCAAAACGGGTAGGGCCACGACCGTACGTCTTCACGACGTCGCGGGCCGCAAGAACGGGGACCGACATACTTTCTCCTGACTGGTTGGAACGCCCCTCTAGGGGTGCGAATCCATCGTCGAATACCGCTTGGCACCTGTCGTCCGCCCACCGTGGCAAGTTGGACTACCGCGGTGGGTGCGTTAGATAGCGGATGCCACAGGGCCGGGTACCACGAACGCAGTAGCCTCGAATCCACCAACCGTGGGACGAGGCCGCGGGTGCAACTTGGGAGAATGGTTACCCGCGCACAACTACTAGGAGGGAGCCACTATGTCTGTGCCAGGCCACCTTCGCCCTCCGCAGTGGTTAACCCACGTAGTTGCGGTGCTGCTGATAGTGCCGCCCGCGTTTATCCAGACGAGGTTCGGCGGAACAACGCTGTCCACGGTTCCAACCGCCGTGCTCGTGGCTGTCGCGGCGGCGATCGTTCTTCTGCGAGTACGGTTCCCGCGATCGGCCACCGTCGCCGCCCTTGTTGTGGCTACGGTCGGAATGGCCATGGGCGGACCCGTTATCTCCCTCCTGGTTGCCGTGCTGATCTGTGTGTTTTCGGTTGCCCGACGCACCAACCGGCGCACCACCCTGGTGATCGCGCTTAGTGCCGCAGTGGTGCTGACATCCGCCAGTCTGCTGTTTCTAGATCCCCTGTGGCACGACGTGCGCGCGGTCATTCAGATTTTTGCGTTTATTGGCTTTGCCGCAGCGGCGGGCGACGCTGGTCGGTTCCGTCAGGAATACATTGAGGCCATCACCGAGCGGGCGAGGCGGGCGGAGGAGACCAAAGAATCGGAAGCGCTGCGGCGAGTGGCGGAGGAACGACTGCGTATTGCCCGCGATCTGCACGATGTGCTCGCCCACCA
>DASYMY010000213.1:0-4862 GCA_036008825.1 Glaciihabitans sp. | reverse complement strand
ACAAGGCTGTCGTCCTCCACCAGGCGCACAACGATGGCGCCCGGAACTACCACCGTGGGAGCCTCAAAGGTTCCGCTGCCAATCTCACTCGACGACCAGATGTCCACCCGTGATCCGACCGTAACCGATTCCGGCAGCCGAGACTCCAGCGTGAGCACAAGCGCCGTTAGCTGTAGTCCATCAAGAGTGCCCATTGCCGACAGTGGCACAAGCTCTCCGGCCGCAATTGACCGAGTTGCAACGAGTCCGCCCTCAGGGATATCCGTGTCGACGACATACAGCTCCGCTGCTGAGCCCACGTTGACCTGAGTGGGAATCACATCGGCGGCGGTCACCGTTTGTCCCGGAACAATGGGCTCGCGCGCCGCCATGACAGAGATGGAGCTATCCGCTGCGGCCACGATGGACACAACACCTGCCACCGAAATGAAGACCAAGAACACACCAATGGCGAACCGGGGGTCCAACCAGACCGCTTTCTTTTTCCGCGCAGCACTTCGGCTGTGTGAGCTTGGCGACATCGTTCTCCCTGGTGCGGACGTACTTGTGGCGACGGGACCATCGTCCACAGGCTGGCGGGTGCGCGCGCAAGTTATCCACACGCCGGTCGGGTTCCTCGCACCACCCCGATAATCGGAACATGACCGAGACAGGTTCCGAAAATGGCATTGGCCGCTTTTTGACTCTGGCCGATGTAGCGGATGTCTTGAACATCTCCCCCGGCCAGGCGTACGCATTAGTACGCTCGAGCGAGCTTCCCGCCATCAAAGTGGGCGGGCATGGTCAATGGCGTATCGAACGCAGTGTTCTCGAGTCATACATCGATGCCAAGTACGAAGAAGCGCGTCGGTTGAGTATGTGGAAGCAGTTTGACTATGCCAATTTGGTTGAGCCCACGTTTGGCTCACCTCCGCACCACACCGAGCCGCCCGACACTCAGACCCGAACGAATAACAGCTGAGCGACCGGCACTAACCGAATCTCGCTGACCTTCGCTTGTTGGCGGCTGGTCCCCAGCTCGTGGATGGCGAGGTCGAAGTGGTCGTCGCCAACCCGATCAATGGTGCCAAAAAGGCGATCGCTTGTGCCAACGATCTCCACGTTTTCGCGTCGCCGACAGAGGTCCCGCAGAATGCTGCCCAGTCGTAAACCGCGCGACGGTGGTGACGCCGCAGTGGCGTCACCGCTTGGCGTGAGGCTTGCGGCGATCTGGTCTGGGGAGAGGGCTACCCCGCTCACAGCCTCGAGCGGAACAATACAAAAACTCTCCCGCAACCCTGGACCCGGCGACAGGCCCGCGCACCAATCAGCGCCAAACAGGCTTGGGGTGAGGCTCAGCCGCGACCCGTCTGTGAGGACCAGGCGTACTGATGAGGTGGGGTCCACCGCGCTGAGAGCAACAAGGCGGTCGAGGAGGGTGAGCTTTGCAAGCCGAAGCCGCTCGTCCTCGACGCGGAGATCGACCTCGTTCTCCAGTTCGCTCGCGAGTTGATTCTCGAGGTCGTCAAACAGGTTTTCCCAACGCATGGGGCACCCTATCCTCACCACAACACATAGAAGAGGATTTATCCCCAGCCCCCAGAAGGGGGCGTGTCTAATCCACGGTTGTCGTGCTTGAGTGTGCTTACCCCCCCTAACCGGGGCACACCGACCGTACCCGAAGCGTTTGGAGTGCACCATGGTTGCTGCGCTGACCCCTGCCGAACCCGAATCGTCAGGATCAGAAACCATCCCCACCACGTCCGGCATTGCCGTGCGTTCCGTTCAGCCCAGATTCGACGAAGACGAATTTTTTGGGCTCCAACCCGCACTGACCGAGGAGCTCCCCGAGCCGCGCGCGCTGCTAGAAAATTTGGCGCGTTGTCTCGTTGAAATCCTTGCCGGCGCGCGAGACCTTGAGCAGATAGCGCGATGGGTCTCCGACGACGTGTATCGGCATCTCCTCAAGCGGGTGGTGTTGTCCACGCGGGCACGACGCGCCCGTGGTCAGCAACCTGCTCGACCGGCGTTCTCCATCAGCTCAACATCGCTGTGCGAACCGCGAAGCGGGGTGATTGAGGCGGTGGTGATTGTGAATAATCGTGTGCGTACGCGCGCGGTTGCCATCCGCCTCGAAGGCCTCGATAAGCGGTGGCGTGCCACAGCGATCCACGTTCTGTAGCAACCCGCCAGGGAGGTTACCCCCTCTCACAAACACGCCCGCCGGTAGTCGACAGAAAGTCGGCCACCGGCGGGCGTGTGTCAGAACAAATTCGAACTACTTTTTTTTGCGACGCTCCGCGCGGTTAGCGGGCGGCTCAACGGGAGTCTCCTGCTGGCCGAACGCGCCCTTTGCTGCCGGTTTGCCCGTCTTGGTGGGCGCACCCGGTCGGCCACCCTTGGTGGGTGCGGCCGGCGCGGCTCCACCGGGAGTCAGCGAGTTGGTTTGCTGGGCCTGAACCTGCTGCGCTTTGGCGGTAGCGCCACGCACGACCTGGCCGCGGTCGTTGCGAACCTCGACCTCGCCGGCGTTGTCTTCGCTCGGCGCGGAGTAGCTGAGCTTCTCTGCAGGGGCGACGTTGGCAGTGAGTCCCTTGGCAGCAACCGTCGGCACTGCCGCGTTAGCGCCACCGCCGGTCACTTCTACTTCCAGGTTGAACAGGAAGCCAACGGACTCTTCCCGGATCTGCGCCATCATCGACTGATACAGGGCGAAACCTTCACGCTGGTACTCAACCAACGGGTCGCGTTGCGCCATGGCGCGCAGGCCAATTCCGTCCTTGAGGTAGTCCATTTCGTACAGGTGGTCGCGCCAGCGTCGGTCAATAACGCTCAGCACAACACGGCGCTCCAGCTCGCGCATGGCCGGTTCGCCAAGCTGCTCGGTACGACGTTCGTAGGCCAGACGCGCGTCGGAAAGAATCTCCTGCGTGAGGAAGGACTCGGTGAGACGGCCGCGGGTTCCGGCTTCAGCAATAACCTCGTCGATGGTGATCGAGATGGGGTACAGCGTCTTCAGCTCGGTCCAGAGAGCGTCGTAGTCCCAGTCATCGCTCTGGCCTTCGGCGGTGTGAGTCTCAATGACTTCGGTAATAACGTCTTCAAGGAACTTCTGCGTGCGATCCTGCAGGTCATCGCCCTCAAGAATGTGGCGTCGGTCGCTGTAGATTGCTTCACGCTGACGATTGAGAACATCGTCATACTTCAAAACGTTCTTGCGGATCTCGGCGTTGCGCGATTCAACCTGGGACTGGGCACTACGAATAGCGCGGCTCACGATTTTAGAGTCAATAGCGAGGTCGTCGGGGACGTTCTGGCGTCCCATCAGAGCTTCGGCAGCTCCGCTGTTGAACAAACGCATCAGGTCGTCCTGCAGGGAAAGGTAGAACCGGCTCTCCCCCGGGTCGCCCTGACGTCCTGAACGTCCACGCAGCTGGTTGTCGATTCGGCGGGATTCGTGACGTTCAGTTCCCAGCACGTACAGTCCACCAACTTCGACCACTTTGTTGGCTTCTTTGGTGACCTCTGACTTAACTTCCTCGAAGACTTTGTCCCACTCGACTTCGTACTCTTCGGGGGTGTCGACGGGGCTGAGGCCCTTGGCGTTCATTTGCGCGACGGCGAGGAACTCCGCGTTTCCGCCGAGCATGACGTCCGTTCCACGGCCGGCCATGTTGGTGGCGACGGTGACGGCGCCCAAACGGCCTGCCTGCGCGATGATCGACGCCTCACGGGCGTGGTTCTTTGCGTTGAGAACTTCGTGCTTGACCCCGCGCTTGGCGAGCATCTTCGACAGGTATTCGCTCTTTTCCACGCTGGTGGTACCAACGAGCACTGGCTGCCCCGAGGCGTGCCGCTCCACGATGTCTTCAACAACCTGACCGAACTTTGCGGTCTCGCTCTTGTAAACCAGGTCGGACTGGTCTTTACGCAGCATTGGCTTGTTGGTCGGAATCGACACAACACCCAACTTGTATGTCGCCATAAATTCGGCGGCTTCAGTTTCTGCCGTGCCGGTCATGCCCGACAGTTTGTTGTACAGGCGGAAGTAGTTCTGCAGTGTGACGGTGGCCAGGGTCTGGTTCTCGGCCTTGACCGCGACACCTTCCTTGGCTTCGATTGCCTGGTGAATTCCTTCGTTGTACCGACGGCCCATCAGGATTCGACCGGTGTGCTCGTCAACGATGAGAACCTCACCGTTCATCACCACATAGTCTTTGTCCTTTTTGAACAGAGCCGATGCTTTGATCGAGTTGTTAAGGAACGAAATCAGCGGGGTGTTAGCGGATTCGTACAGGTTGTCGATGCCGAGGTAGTCTTCGACTTTTTCGATACCTGGTTCGAGTACACCGACGGTGCGCTTTTTCTCGTCGACTTCGTAGTCAACGTCGGGAACGAGCTTTTTGGCGAGGTTCGCGAATTCGGTAAACCAGCGGTTTGCTTCGCCGGACGCCGGCCCAGAGATGATGAGCGGGGTGCGAGCTTCGTCGATCAGGATCGAGTCAACCTCATCAACGACGGCGAAGAAGTGACCGCGTTGAACCATGTCGCTGGCCTGCCAGGCCATGTTGTCGCGGAGGTAGTCGAAACCGAATTCGTTGTTGGTGCCGTAAGTAATGTCGCAGGCGTACTGAGCGCGACGTTCCTGGGGGGTCTGACCGGCAACAATCACACCGGTGGTCATTCCAAGGGCGCGGAACACCCGTCCCATCAGCTCCGACTGGTAGCTGGCCAGGTAATCGTTCACGGTAACTACGTGCACACCACGGGAAGCGATGGCGTTGAGGTAGGCGGGAAGGGTCGCAACGAGCGTTTTTCCTTCACCGGTTTTCATCTCGGAGATATTGCCGAGGTGGAGGTTTGCGCCACCCATTACCTGGACG
>DASYMY010000212.1:0-3522 GCA_036008825.1 Glaciihabitans sp. | reverse complement strand
AGCGGCCGTGCAAGAGGTCCTTCCCGACGAGGAACCCCGCATCTCCGTTGTGGGCGGCGATGGTCTGCGTGTGCAAACCGCGCAGCTGACCACTACAGAGTCCAACGAAGTGCGTGATGGTCTGGCTGAAGCGTTTGAGGTCCCAGCCGACGACGTCAACGCGTCATTCATCGGACCATCGTGGGGTGCCGACATCACCGGCTCAGCCATTCGAGCTCTCATCGTCTTCCTTGTCCTCGCAGGGCTGACCATGGCGCTGTACTTCCGGACTTGGAAAATGGCCGTCGCTGCAATGGTTGCTCTGCTGCACGACCTCGTGATCACCGCAGGTATTTACGGCATCCTCGGTCTTGAAGTAACGCCCTCCGCCGTGATCGGTCTGCTCACGATCCTTGGATATTCGCTCTACGACACCGTCGTAGTGTTCGATAAAATTCGCGAAAACACTAGCGAAGACGGGCCGGGGTCTCGGAGAACATTCCCGGACTCCGTCAACCTCGCGGTCAACCAAACCCTCGTGCGCTCGATCAACACTTCGGTAGTGGCTGCTCTTCCGGTCGGCGCCATCCTGTTCATCGGCACCACATTCCTCGGCGCTGGCACGCTGTTGGACATCGCACTGTCGCTGTTTATCGGCATCATCGCCGCTACCTACTCCACCATCTTCATCGCAGCGCCGCTGTACTCGCAGATGCGCGAGAACGAACCGGCCATGAAGAAGAAGGCTGATCGAATCGCAGCTGAAGCAGCGTTGGTAGGATCTGCAAAATAACACCGTGAAGTGCGCACTCGCCCGGTTGGGCGGGTGCGCACTTACACTTGAAGCGAGAGGTGGGGCATGATGACCGAGACAACCACAACGTCCACAACCTCGCTGCGCGCTTTGATCCCTCGGATCTTTTCTCGTGCGCAACCGGCAGGAGCCGTTGACCGTCTGATCAAAACGGTTCGACTGCATCACCCCAAGGGCGATTTCGCGCTAATCGAACGAGCGTATGCATCAGCCGAACGGGCGCACCGTGGGCAGAAACGCAAAAGCGGCGAGCCGTACATTACGCACCCGGTTGCGGTCGCCCAAATCCTCGCAGACCTCGGTATCGGGCCGATCACTCTCGCTGCCGCGTTACTGCACGACACGGTGGAAGACACCGACTACACGCTCGATATGTTGCGTAACGACTTCGGCGACGAAGTTGCCATGCTCGTTGACGGAGTCACCAAGCTCGACAAGCTGAAGTACGGCGACAGCGCGCAAGCAGAAACCGTTCGCAAAATGGTCGTCGCAATGTCCAAAGACATCCGCGTCCTGGTCATCAAACTTGCGGACCGACTGCACAACGCCCGGACGTGGGGATTTGTTGAAGAGGCATCCGCCACTCGTAAAGCGCAGGAGACCCTCGAGATCTACGCGCCGCTCGCTCACCGCTTGGGTATCCAGACGATCAAGTGGGAGTTGGAGGACCTCGCTTTCTCGGTCATCCATCCCAAACTGTATGTCGAAATTGAAAGCCTGGTTCGCCAGCGCACCCCGCAGCGGGAAGAGTTCGTTCAGCAAGTAATCGATGCCGTCAAAGATGACCTCAAATCGTCGAAGATTCGCGGGTCCGTAGCCGGCCGGCCCAAGCAGTATTACTCGATCTACCAGAAGATGATCGTGCGCGGTCGTGAGTTCGACGAAATATACGACCTGGTGGGTATTCGTGTTCTCGTGAACTCTGTACGCGACTGCTACGCCGTACTCGGATCCATTCACGCACGGTGGAATCCGATTCCCGGTCGGTTCAAGGACTACATCGCCACCCCGAAGTTCAACTTGTATCAATCACTGCACACCACGGTGATTGGACCCCAGGGTCGTGCGGTCGAGATTCAAATTCGCACACCCGAAATGCACCAGCGAGCCGAGTTCGGTGTCGCAGCACACTGGAAGTACAAGCAACGCGTCACCAGTGGCAAAGGCCCGGAGACGGCAACCCAAAAAGATTCCGACATGGCGTGGCTGGCCCACATTTCGGACTGGCAGGCAGAAACCAGCGACCCTGGCGAGTTCCTCGAATCTCTCCGGTTCGAAATCGGCGCCAAAGAGGTTTACGTTTTCACCCCGCAGGGCAAAGTCATTGGGTTGCCTGCAGGCGCGACCCCGGTGGACTTTGCATACGCGGTGCACACCGAAGTTGGCCACCGCACCATGGGTGCCAAGGTAAACGGGCGTCTTGTTCCGCTAGAAAGTGAACTCCAAAGCGGCGACTCGATCGAGGTATTTACCTCCAAAAATCCGGACTCCGGCCCCAGCCAGGACTGGTTGAACTTCGTCAAGTCGCCCCGGGCACGTAACAAGATCAAGCAGTGGTTCACCAAGGAACGCCGCGAGGAAGCCATCGAGCAGGGCAAGGACTCCATTGCCCGCGCGATGCGCAAACAGAACCTTCCCCTGCAGAAGTTGATGAGCCAAGACTCGTTCGCCGAAGTAGCCGCTCAAATGCGCTACGAGGACGTCTCAGCCCTCTACGCGGCCGTCGGCGAGGGGCACGTCTCCACCCAGTCCGTTATCGAAAAAGTGCTCGCGTCACTTCAGTCGGCTTCCGACTCGGACGATGTTGAAGCACCCTTCGCTGCCAAGGGGCAAAGCCGTCAGCTCCGTCACAGTGACTCCGGTGTACTCGTGCGCGGTGCGCCAGACATTCTCGTCAAGTTGGCAAAATGCTGCACACCTGTGCCCGGCGACAAGATCGTTGGCTTCGTTACCCGCGGTGCAGGCGTATCCGTGCACCGTTCCGACTGCCACAATGTTCAGTCGCTGCTCAACGAACCTGAACGCATGATCGATGTCGAGTGGGCGCCGTCGTCCCGCAGCATCTTCCTCGTTCAAATCCAGGTCGAGGCTCTGGACCGGTCAGGCCTGCTGTCCGATGTCACCCGCGTGCTGAGCGAACACCACGTCAACATTCTCTCCGCCAGCGTGTCGACCTCGAACGACCGGCTCGCTATCAGCCGGTTCGTGTTCGAAATGGGGGACACCACGCATATGGACCGAGTGCTCAATGCGGTGCGCAGGATTGATGCTGTCTACGACGTTTACCGCGTCAGCTCCTAAGCCAACCAGAGCACCTGCCCGCCGTTCTGCGCGCTGAAGGCGGGCAAGGGCCATCACCTTGTTCGGCAGATTCCGTCGAAGATTCATACTCTGCTCGCACACCTGCGTGGAGAACCTGCCAAGATTCATCAGCCGAGCAACGGTATCCAGATCGGATTCGAAGTCGAGCGAGAATCGTGCCAGGTCAATCGCGGTCCGTATGGGGGTCGTTAGCCGAATCCCGCCGAAGGTGAAGATCTCGTGTGAGCTAATGACCACCTCACGCACCGTGATGCGGCTAACGGTGACCGGTCGCGTGCGTACAGTGATATCCGTGCACACTTCGTGTCGCAGCGGCGGTTGGTCGAGCGCACCCCAAATCCACGCAGCTGAATGTTGTTCCGCGATTAGTCGATCGGAAACGTGCGCACGCAGCGACAGGGCACGGT
>DASYMY010000211.1:0-6666 GCA_036008825.1 Glaciihabitans sp. | reverse complement strand
GCTGGGAATGGACGGGTCAGATAGCGAGCTCCTCCGTGTTGGCTACCCGTTGGTGGTGCTGGGCGAGCGCATTTTTGGCGGCCCCGCCGACCACGTGACCATGCAAAACGTGGAAGCCGCCCGCGCGGCGACCGAACACCTGCTGGCGCTCGGCCGCCGACGAATTGCCGTGATCGGAGCCCACCAGGGTGAGGTGATCGGTTCGGCAGGGCTCCGCCTGCGCGGGTATCGGCAAGCACTGGCGGCGGCGGGTATTCCGTTCGACCCCCACCTGGTGGTGCACTCCGATGCCTGGTTCCGGGCGGATGGCGCTCGGGTGATGGCTGAGTTCCTCAGCACAGGCCTGCCATTCGACGCGGTCTTCGCCTTCAACGACACCCTTGCCTTGGGTGCAATGCGGGTGCTGCAAGAGGCAGGACTGCGTATCCCCGAGGATGTGGCCGTGATTGGTTTCGACGACCTGGATGACGCGAAATACTCCCTACCGACCCTGACCACCGTGAACCCGGGCCGCGACGAAATCGCCCAGACCGCGGTCGAAATTCTCCTCGACCGCATCAGCGGCGCCCCGGCCACAGCGCCCGCACGGGAGATTCAGTCCCAGTTCGAGATTGTTCACCGCGAGTCCACCGGCGGCACAGCGATTTTCGCTTGACAGGCCGCTCTTCCCCCGAAATACTCGGTTTACAACGTTTACCTAAACGTGTGATTCCGCCGGTCGAGGACGATTGTGGCCTCTCCTGCGGTTTAGCCGTCCGCCAGGAAGAATGCGATTTTTATGCCCTCCGCTCGTCTTACCGTTGACCCTCACTTCGCCGTTGGCACCATCAACCGTCGCCTGTTCGGCTCCTTTGTTGAGCACCTCGGCCGCTGCGTGTACGACGGCATTTACGAACCGGGCCACCCCACCGCCGACGCTGAGGGCTTTCGCGAAGACGTCATCGCACTGGTGAAGGAACTCGGGGTCTCGACCATCCGCTACCCCGGTGGCAACTTCGTCTCCGGTTACCGCTGGGAAGACAGTGTTGGGCCCGTCGATCAGCGCCCCCGCCGCCTTGACCTCGCCTGGCACTCGACCGAGACCAACGAGATTGGCCTGCACGAGTTCTCCTCCTGGCTCGACAAGGTCGACAGCGAACTGATGATGGCCGTGAACCTCGGAACCCGCGACACCCTCGAAGCCCTCGACCTGCTCGAGTACTCCAACATCTCCGGCGGAACCGCCCTGTCGCAGCGACGCATCAACAACGGCAAAACGGACGCCTTTGGTATCAAAATGTGGTGCCTGGGCAACGAGATGGACGGCCCATGGCAGCTCGGACATCGATCAGCGGATGACTACGGCAAAATGGCCGCCCGCACCGCCCGCGCCATGCGCCAACTGGACCCCTCCGTTGAGTTGGTGGTCTGTGGATCATCCGGGGCCAGCATGCCCACCTTCGGCGAGTGGGAGCGCGTTGTGCTCGGCCACACCTACGACGTTGTCGACTACATCTCCTGCCACGCCTACTACGAAGAATTCGACGGCGACCTCGGGTCGTTTCTGGCATCCGCCGTGAATATGGACCACTTTATTGAGTCCGTTGTGGCCACCGCCGACCACGTGAAAGCGGTCAACGGCAGTGACAAAACCATCAACATCTCGTTTGACGAGTGGAACGTGTGGTACCTCTCCCGGTGGGAGAACGTCGAAAAAATCGACGGGCTCGACAACTGGCCGGTCGCTCCGCGGCTTTTGGAAGACGTTTACTCCGTCGCCGACGCCGTGGTCTTTGGTGGCCTGATGATTTCGCTGCTCAAGCACGCCGACCGGGTCACCAGCGCTTCGCTTGCTCAGTTGGTCAACGTCATCGCGCCGATTATGACGGAGCCGGGTGGTATCGCCTGGAAGCAGACCACCTTCTTCCCGTTTGCGCTCACCTCGCAGCTCGCCCAGGGTGCAGCTCTCAACGTCAAGCTGGAGGTCGGCAGCTACGAGACTAAGAAGTACGGCACCGTGCCGCTGGTCGACGCCGTCGCCACCCACGACGAGCAGACCGGGCGCAGCGCCGTGTTCCTGGTGAACCGCTCCACCACAGAGGACATTGAAGTCACGGTGGATGTCTCTGCGCTCGGCGATGTTCGAGTGCTCGACGCCCAAACCCTCTCGGACGACGATGTGTATGCCAAAAACACGCTCGCCGAGCCCGAACGGGTGGGCCTCACGGTCAACGAGTCCGCGACCATTGCCAACGGATCGCTGACCCTCGTTCTCCCCGCCGTCTCGTGGACAGCTGTCTCACTAACGGTCTAATCAGGGGATTAATCGTGGTGCGGGACTCGTCCATGGTCCCGCACCACCCCACACCAAAATCGCCTTTTGCGCCTACGTGCAATAGGCGTAGTCTCAGTTCATCGAAGCTGTCCGAGCTTCCGAGGGAGGGAGTGCCACATGGCAGACAAATCACCGAAGAAGAACGGCGCCAAGACCGTTGCAGCGAAGTCTCTGAAAGAGAAGCGCGCCGAGAAAAAGGCGAAGCCCGCTCGCTGAGACAGCCCGCTACACGCGGACTTGACGTAACGCCCACAGAGCCGGACCCCACTAGGGGCCCGGCTCTGTGCGTTGCGGGGGCACTAGTGCCTGCGGTGGTCCTGAATGGTGATGCGGGGGCCGAACGCGGGCTTGCGAAACCCGCTCACCTGGATCAGGCGCATAATCCGCTGGCGATGCCCCGCCCAGGGCTCGAGGAGTTCGAGCATGCCGTCATCATCAACCGGTTTGCCGAGAAAGACCCAGCCGACGGTTGCCGGCAGGTGAAAGTCGCCAACGCTTGGCGAGTCGGGGTCACCGTGGGAGCGCTGCGTAGTTTCGGCCGCCGTCCACACCCCGATGCCCGGCAGGGTGCGCAGCTTGGTCGCAACAGGCAGACCTCCCCGCCCCATACTCAGCGTGCGCTCCAATGATGCGGCGACAACCGCCGACCGCACGGCCGTTTCCGAGCGCTGCGGACCAACGCCTGCTGTGTGCCAGTCCCAGGACGGGATCTTTCGCCACACTTCGGGAGCAGGGAACACCCGCATCCCCTCAGGGGCGGGCCCCGGTGCTTCTTCCCCGTATTTCATAATCAACCACCGCCAGGCCCGTCTGGCCTCGATCCCGGTGACTTTTTGTTCCAAAATTGCGGGCATCAGCGCCTCAAACACAGCATTGGTGCGTAGTAACCGCAGCCCCGGAGCATTACGCAGCGCTGTGGCCAAAAACGGAACCGACGACACATCGAGGTCAGCCCAATCGTCACCCTGGCCACACAATTCGGGCACCCCGTCGAGCGCGAGTTGCGCGCCATCACCCCAGGCGGTTGCCACAATGCCGTGCCGCTGCTCGTGCAAGTGCAAAGTCGCCGTGCCCGCCTCGGTGCGGAGGGTTCGCCACACCGCTGCCCCTTCCCAGCGCAGGGTTGGATCCCCCGTTCCACGGCTAAGTGGACGCAAAATCTGTTTCAAATTCAGCGGATGCCCCGGCGCATAGGTAGAGGTCAGGGGATTCACCCTTCGAGGGTACGTCGTGCCCCCGACGCCATCCCGTTTTTGCAGGAACGCAAAGGCTTCCGCTGGCCGTTTCTCCTGCTTATGCTGACGAGATGAACCTGCGGTGGCCCAATGGGCGCGTCGTTCGGGACGCGGACGGGCTCGAACTGATCGTCGAGCGCTCCGTTGAGGCGCCCGCCGCCGAGGTCTGGGAGTGGCTCACCGACCCCGACAAGTTAGAGCAGTGGATCGGCCGGTGGAGTGGCCACCCGCGTGTGGGGTCACAGCTCTCATTCACCATGACCGCCGAAGCCGGCGCAGAACCCGAACCGCTCACGATTTTGATCTGCGACCGCCCCCAGCATTTTCTTGCTGACCTCGGTGTTGATAAGTGGAGAATCGGCTTCTCCCTGTTCGAGTTTGGCTCAGCCACTTCCGTCTTTTTCACGCAAAGACTGATGAATCCAGCGGATGCCGGCAGCATCGGGCCGGGCTGGGAGTTCTACCTCGACCGCCTGGTCGCCGCCCGTGAAGGCACCCCTGGGCCGTTGTGGGATGACTACTACCCCGCGTTCTCGGCCTACTACCGCAGGGTTGCCTCCAGTCCCTCTTAACCCATGGTCAGAGGGTTGGTTCCAAAGGGGCTACTATGTCGACAACGCGTACATGTGAGCCGCGTTGGTTTATAGGGTGCGACCGGTGACAAAGCGGTTTCGGGGGAGGTCGTTATGGCAACACTGACCGAAATCCTGATCCTGCACGGTTTGTTGCCCATCGAGATCCTCGACACCATGCGTGCGGGAGATCCCGCCGACGAGTCCGAAGTGCGCAAACTGGTCGAGCAGGGTGTGATCAGCGAGGTGCAATACGCCAAGGCTCGCGCTGAACAGGCCAACCTACGTTTTGTAGAGCTCACCGACTACCCCGTTGACCGCACCGCCGTCGCTTTGGTGCCCACCTCCCTCTGCAAGAGGCACATTGTGCTGCCCATCGGCATCGACGGCAATACCGTTGTGTTGGCCATGGCCGACCCTGGCAACGTGTTCGCGCTTGACGACGTGCGCGAAGCCTGCGGAATGCGCGTCAGCCCCGTTGTGGCCGAACGCACCGACCTGCTGGCGGCGATCACCCGACACCACCGCGCCGACGACGAGCTGAGCAACCTCACCACCTCGATGGAGGAGGAGAACACCCCCGCCGAAAGCGACAGCTTCGGCGTCTCCGAGTCGCTCGACGACGATGCGCCGATCGTGCGCTTTGTGAATCTGCTGGTCAGTCAGGCCATTCAGGATCTGGCATCCGATATTCATATTGAACCGGGCGAGCACAGTCTGCGGGTGCGGTACCGCATCGACGGAGTGCTGCACGAAATGCAATCGGCCCCCAAAAGCATTCAAAACGGGGTGATCTCGCGGCTCAAAATTATGAGCGATATCGATATCGCTGAACGTCGTAAACCACAAGATGGGCGGATGACAGTTCGCCATGCTGGCCGTCAGATCGACCTGCGCGTGGCAACGCTGCCCACCGTGTGGGGCGAAAAGGTGGTGATGCGGATCCTGGATAACTCCAACACCACCATGGATGTGCACGCGCTTGCCCTGCTGGAACGTAACTTCGAGGCGTACCAGGCGTCGTACACAAAGCCGTACGGAATGATCCTCATCACGGGTCCCACCGGGTCGGGCAAGTCGACCACCCTCTACACGACACTGGGCGCTGTCGCCCGCCCCGAGATCAACGTCATTACGGTTGAAGATCCGGTTGAGTATCGGATGCCGGGCATCAACCAGGTGCAGGTGAACCCTAAAGCGGGCCTGACCTTTGCGAGCGCGCTGCGCTCCATTTTGCGGAGCGACCCCGATGTGGTGTTGCTCGGTGAGATTCGAGACCACGAGACCGCGCAGATTGCCATCGAGGCCTCCCTCACCGGCCACCTTGTGCTGTCGACCCTCCACACCAATGACGCCCCGAGTGCGATCACCCGGTTGACCGAGATGGACATTGAACCGTTTTTGGTGGGCTCTGCGCTCGACTGTGTTGTTGCGCAGCGTCTCGCCCGGCGCCTGTGTGAGCGGTGCAAACAGCCCGCCGAGTACAACCCGGAGTTGCTGGCAAACCTGCGCTTTGGCTTTGACCCGAACCAGCCCGCGCCCGTGATCTACGCTCCGGTCGGCTGTGTGCACTGCTCCAAAACCGGGTACCGCGGGCGTATTGCCGTGCACGAGGTAATGACCGTGACCGAGGAGATCGAACGGTTGGCCGTTGCCGGATCATCCAGTGCCGAGATCGGCCGCATGGCGCGCGAGCAGGGCATGATCACCCTCCGCGAAGACGGCTGGGCCAAAGCCAAACTCGGGTTGACGTCAATCGAAGAGATTCTGCGGGTTGTGGCCTAGGCCACACCAAATTCAGGGGGACACACAATGAGCCAGCCAATTTATGACATTCCGGTGACCACACCGGGCAGCGACCCTTTGGGTGGTTTGGGCGGCGGCAGTGTGGCATCCGCTCCGGTGTCACCTTCGGTATCGCCTTCGGTGGCGGAGCCCATTGTGGAGGTCTCACGTCGGTCGTCTCGTGCCGAGAGTGTCACCTACCCTGACGGGGATCTGGTGTCTGCGTTGGCCGAAGTTCTGCGGCTGGGGGCTTCCGACCTGCACGTCACGGTGGGCGCTGCGCCGAGTGTTCGTGTCGATGGCGGCCTTCAGCCCCTCGAGGGATTGGGGGCGTGGGCCACTGAGAAGGTGGCATCCGCCCTGTACAGCATTTTGTCGATGGAACAGCGGGAGAAGTTCGAGACCGAGCTGGAGCTCGACTTTGCCTACACGGTGGGTGGGGCGCGGTTTCGGGTGAATTACTACCGGCAGCGCAGCAATATGGGTGGGGCGTTCCGGGTGATTCCGGTGGAGATTAAGTCGTTGGAGACGCTGGGGGTTCCCGCTTCGGTGAGCCACTTCGCCGGTCTCGCTCGTGGGCTTGTGCTGGTCACCGGGCCAACCGGTTCGGGTAAGTCCACCACGCTGGCGGCGCTGATCGACCTCGTGAACCGCTCGCGGGCCGACCACATTGTCTCGGTTGAAGACCCGATCGTGTTTTTGCACCAACACCAGAAGTCGATTGTGAACCAGCGTGAGGTGGGGCACGACACCCACAGTT
>DASYMY010000210.1:0-4723 GCA_036008825.1 Glaciihabitans sp. | reverse complement strand
CCTCTTCGGGAGGTTCCTGCTCACTCCAGACAAGGGCGCAGACACCCTCGTGTGGCTGGCAACCAGCACTCCTGGCGTCGACTGGGAGCGCGGCGGATACTATGAGAAGCGCAAACCGGCGACGATTAGCCGCAGCGGACAGGACATGAACCTGGCAGCGGCACTATGGGAGCGCAGCGAAGAAATGGTCGCCGTAAGCCAGCGGGGATAACACTCCCCGCAACACCATTACGGGGTTCGCGCCGCCAACAGGGTCTCCATCATGCCAATCTCACCGGTCTGCGCGGCAACCACACCGCGAGCCAGAGTGGTGACGGAGCGATAGTCACTGCGGTCGAGGAGCGCTTCGGCCATCTCAACACCACCAATGTGGTGGGCGATCATCAGGGTAAGGAACTCACGTTCTGCTTCCACACCGCTCAAGGTAGAGAGGTTCGCGAGTTGCTCGGGGGTAGCGAGACCGGGCATCGGATCGCCGGGGTTATGCGCGGATTCCTCGGTGCCGTCGTGTCCGTGAAGGTCGCCCTCCAGGGTGGGGCGTGCCATCCACGTCATGGACGGTTCCGCCTGCGCCTGCGGCAGATTCCACTCGACGAGGTACCCATACAGCTGACCACTCTGGCTGGCCTGCGACGTGGCGATGTCGTACGCGAGTAGTCGCACTTCCGGGTCATCCGTCAGGTCACGGATCATCATCGACATTTCCACCGCTTGATTGTGGTGAATTTGCATGTCGCGGGCAAAGCCTGCTTCGGCACTGATTGTCGCCGGTGTTCCCACACGCGGCGCTGTCAGACGTCCTGCAGCGAAGACTCCGACCAAAACGAATAACGCCACAAGCGTTGCGGCAATTATTCGGCGAGTGCGTTGCCCCGACGACACCGATAGTGCCGCGGCGGACTCGGTCTTTGCTGAGGTGTCCGGGGTGGACACGTTAGGAAATCTTGCCCGGGCCGTCGATTGCACCCGTGCACGACGCGTTGGGCTCGGGTACCTCGGCGGAGCGCCAGAACTTCGTCACAAAGTCGGCCAGGCGCGGGTCGTCAACACCGGTCAGCTCGAGCTGGTTCGCCCAACCAGACATCACAACGGGGGCCTGCAGGTCGGGATATGGGGAGAGGATCACGTACGACTCGGGAAGTTCACCGCGGAGAGCGCTGACGTCGTCTTCGCTGAGCTCGTCGGGGTTGTATGTCACCCAGAGCGCGCCATGCTCGAGGGCGTGAACTGCGTTCTCGTTCTGCTGCGGCTCGGTGTACACACCACAGTTCAACCAGGCGCCCCAGTGGTCTCCGCCGGCGGGCGGGCTCATGCCATACGCGGTCTCGTAGTCAACAGGAGTGCCGTCCACGTGGTTCGCGGTAATGGTGCCGAACTCGTTGAGACCCTCAATCTCGATGGACGCTGGGTCCACCTTCGGCGTGGAGCTGGTGACGACAAACGCGATAACCAGGGCTAGAACACCGGCGCTCGCCAACCCGGAGGCGATCAGAGTGATCAACCGGTTGCGTTTTTGTGCGGCCTGCTGCTTTTTGAGAGCGGCAACCTTCTCGGCACGGCGCGCTTCACGCTGCTGCTTTACGGTGAGTTCTGGAGGCATGCGTGCAAATCCTGTCGTCAGTTGCGGCTACAACTAAATTGTGTCAGGTGTTCGCTGAGAAAAGCGTGGGTCGGACGATCCTGTAACACAGTTGATACCCGCTGGTAGATTGAGCCAATCATGAAATACGCCAACACTGTGCTCGACCTCATTGGCAACACCCCCCTCGTCAAGCTGGGGAAGGTGACCGAAGGGTACGCACCAACAATCCTCGCAAAGATCGAGTACATGAACCCGGGAGGGTCGTCGAAAGACCGTATTGCTGAGCGCATCATCAACGCGGCAGAGGCCGAAGGGCTGCTCAAGCCGGGCGGCACCATTGTTGAACCGACCAGTGGCAATACCGGTGTTGGTTTGGCTCTCGTTGCACAGCAACGTGGCTACCGCTGTGTCTTTGTGCTGCCTGACAAGGTGGGCGAAGACAAGCGCAACGTTCTGATGGCATACGGCGCTGAAGTGGTCGTCACCCCCACCGCCGTTGCCCCCGACAGCCCCGAGTCGTACTACAGCGTCTCCGACCGACTGGCCCGCGAGATTCCTGGGGCGTTTAAACCGAACCAGTACGCGAACCCGAACGGTCCGCTCAGCCACTACGAAACCACTGGCCCCGAAATTTGGCGCGACACCGAGGGCAAAATAACCCACTTTGTTGCGGGAGTGGGTACCGGCGGCACCATTAGTGGTGTTGGCAAGTACCTCAAAGAGGTATCCGGCGGCAAGGTTCAGATCATCGGCGCCGACCCAGAAGGAAGCGTCTACTCCGGAGGCACCGGACGTCCCTACCTTGTTGAAGGTGTGGGCGAGGACTTTTGGCCGAGCGCCTACGACCCCACCGTTGTTGACCAGGTCATCGCCGCCTCCGACGCCGAATCGTTTGACATGACTCGACGTCTTGCCCGCGAAGAAGGCCTCCTCGTGGGTGGATCCAGCGGAATGGCCGTTGACGTGGCCCTCAAAGCCGCCAAAGATCTTCCAGCGGATGCCGTTGTTGTTGTGCTTCTCCCCGATGGCGGCCGTGGGTACCTCGGCAAGATCTTCAACGAGAAGTGGATGCAGTCCTACGGTTTCACCCAGGTATCCGATGAGCAAACCGTTGCCGACGTCGTGAAGGCGAAAACCGGGCAGCTTCCGGAACTTGTCCACGTGCACCCCACCGACACCGTTCATGACGCCATTCAGATCATGACGAAATACGATGTCTCGCAAATGCCCGTGCTCAGCGCCGAACCTCCCGTGGTGATTGGTGAGGTTGTTGGAGCCATCGACGAACGCTCGCTCCTTGAGGACGTTTTCAGTGGGGCCGCCAAAATGACGGACCCGTTGGACAAATTCATTGGCCGCCCGCTGGGCCTTATTGGCGTGCATGAATCCGTCACTGCCGCCCGCACGGCACTCGGAAAAGCCGACGCACTGCTCGTTGTTGACGACGGGAAACCGGCCGGCGTGCTCACCCGGCATGACCTGCTGAGCTTCCTTTCTGTCTAATCCTCCACACAATTTAGAAAAGGCACCCCGTGGCTGACCACACCTCTCCAACCGACTCCTCCCACGACTTTGCGACCCGCGCCATCCACGCCGGTCAAGCATTCGACCCCACGACCGGTGCGGTGGTTCCCCCCATTTACATGACCTCCACATTTGTGCAGGACGGAATTGGCGGATTCCGCGGTGGCTACGAGTACGCCCGCAGCGCGAACCCGACCCGGGATTCGCTGCAGGAGCTGCTGGCCTCCCTCGAAGGCGGATCCCACGCGTTCAGCTTCGCCTCCGGCCTTGCCGCCGAAGACACTCTGCTGCGGGCGGTCCTGAAACCCGGCGACCACATTGTGATGGGCAACGACGTTTACGGTGGAACCCACCGTCTGGTCAACCGGGTCTTTGTGCCATGGGGTATCACTCTCTCCACGGTGGATATGAGCGATTTGAGCGCCGTGCGCGCCGAGGTTGAAGCCACCAGCCCTCGGGTGCTCTGGGTCGAGACCCCCAGCAACCCGATGATGAAGATCAGTGACATTGCCGGCCTCGCCGCCTTGGGTCACAGCGCAGGCGCCCTTGTTGTTGTTGACAACACCTTCGCCTCGCCCTACCTGCAGCAGCCGCTGGCCCTTGGCGCCGACGTTGTGGTGCACTCCACCACCAAGTACCTCGGTGGGCACTCGGATGTTCTCGGTGGTGCCGTTGTGGTGAACACCGAGGAGTTGGCAGAAAAGGTCGGGTTCCTTCAGTTCGGTGTTGGTGCGGTGAGCAGCCCGATGGACGCGTGGTTGACTGTGCGCGGAATCAAAACTCTGGCCGTCCGGGTAGAAAAGCACTCCTCCAACGCTCTCGCAATTGCCGAAGCGCTTGTTGGCCACCCCGCCATCGAAGCCGTGCACTACCCGGGACTGCCCGACCACCCCGGACACGACCTGGCCGACCGCCAGATGCGTGCCTTCGGCGGCATGTTATCCCTTCAGTTCACCGGCGGTCCCGCCGCTGCTCGCACGTTCGCTGAATCGACCCAGCTATTCCAGCTGGCAGAGTCTCTCGGTGGCGTCGAATCTCTTATCGGCTACCCGTCCGAAATGACCCATGCCTCGGTCAAAGGCACAGCCCTGGAGGTGCCGGAGAACCTCATCCGTCTCTCGGTGGGCATTGAAAGTGTCAACGACCTGCTCAGTGACATCCGCTCCGCTTTGGATGGTCTGAGCTAAGTCGCTGACCGCAATTACCAGCGGATGCGGGCGAATGATTCGGCGAGGCGTTGAGCGCGGTGTGGGCTGAGTGAGCTCACCCAGCCGATTCGACCCAGAAGGTGCGCCCGAAAGTCGGCGTGACCTTCACGGTTTTGGCTGTGTGGTCCCCAGCGTTCACAATTGTGCAAAATCGCTTTGAGACGGTCGTAGTCGTCGCGCGGTACCGCTGCGGTGGCATTGACCACAATGCCGGTGACGCTCTGGCGCACGTTTGCGCGCCTCACCCGCGTTTTGGGCTCGTTGACCGTGTGGCCTTCGGCTTCAACGATTCGAGTAACCCCACGAATAAAGGCGGCCGCTGCCCCGCCGAGCTCGGCCGTGCCGCTGAAGGTGAGGTCGTCGGCATATCGCGTATAGGTAGCGCCCACCGACCGCGCCCATCCGTCCA
>DASYMY010000209.1:0-6589 GCA_036008825.1 Glaciihabitans sp. | reverse complement strand
AAGGTCGTCGCGGTCAACAGCCAGCTGCACAATGGCCTTGATGTAATCCAGACGGTCACCCGTGTCGTAGCGGCGGCCACGGAAGACAACACCAAACACACCACCGGCGATGTTGTTCTCGGCAAGGGTCTGCAGGGCGTCGGTCAGCTGGATCTCGTTGCCTTTACCTGGCGCCGTGTTCTCGAGAACCTCGAACACCTCGGGCTGCAAAACGTAGCGGCCGATGATGGCGTAGTTAGACGGCTGGGTTCCGGGGGCAGGCTTCTCAACCAGTCCGGTGATGCGTACAACGTCGTCTTCGTCAGTGGCCTCGATGGTGGCAACACCGTAGAGGTGGGCAGCTTCGGGCTCAACCTCCAGCAGCGCAACAACGGTCGCTCCTCGCTGCAACTGCACGTCGATCATGCGTGAGAGCAGAACGTCGCGGTCGTCGATGATGTCGTCACCGAGCAACACAGCGAACGGCTCGTTACCGACGTGCATTTTGGCGCGCAACACGGCGTGGCCAAGACCCTTGGGGTCTCCCTGCCGCACGTAATGCATGTCGGCCAGTTCGGTGGAGAAGTTCACCTTCGCCAGCTTTTCTTTATCACCCTTAGCCAGCAGGGTGGCCTCGAGTTCTCCAACGCGGTCGAAGTGGTTCTCGAGTGCGTTCTTGTTCCGCCCCGTGATCATCAACACATCGGTGAGGCCAGCGGTGACCGCTTCCTCAACAACGTACTGGATAGCGGGCTTGTCGACGACGGGCAACATTTCCTTGGGCATTGCCTTGGTCGCCGGCAGAAACCGCGTACCAAGCCCCGCTGCAGGAATGACTGCCTTGGTGATATGAGTGGCCATAACAACAGAGTATCGGTCAACAGCTCGTAAGATGTCGGAATGAATCCCGAGGTCGCGCATCAAAAACGTGCACTACGAGCCGAGTTGCGTGAACGCCGCCGCACGATGACCGCCACCGAGCGGGAAACAGCCGCCGCTCACATCACGGAAAACCTGAAAAAACTGGCATCCGCTCCTGAGATTTCCTCTATTGCTGCCTATCTTTCCACGGCGGATGAACCTCCCACCCGAGATTTTCTGAGCTGGGCCGACGCACGTGGCATCCGCATTCTGCTTCCGATTTCACGTGAAGACGGGTTGCTAGATTGGGCACCGTACGACGCGAGTGACGAAAGTATGGACGTTCTGGGAATGCCCACCCCCAGCAGTGAGGTGCTTGGCCCCATTGCCATCAATGACGTGGACTTGATTATCGTTCCGGCGGCGAGTGTAGACCGCACCGGAATGCGCATGGGCTGGGGGCGAGGATACTTCGACAAAACGCTCGGATCGATGGAACGTTGCCCACCCGTCTATGCTGTGATATTCGATGGTGAACTCGTCGACTCCGTGCCCAGTGAGGTGCACGACCAGCGAGTCAACGGTGCTGTCACCCCCGGTGGCATAACTCAGTTCTGACCAATACTCCCGCTTAGGTGAGTTGGGCGGGCTCTGGGTGGCCATTCGATCGTCACGCAACTCAAAGGAATAACCCTTGCCCACCTACTCTTACCGCTGCACGGAATGCTCGACGGCGTTTGATATCCAGCAAGCATTTACGGATGACTCGCTGACCGAGTGCCCCAAATGTGGCGGCAAATTGCGCAAACTCTTCAGCGCCGTTGGTGTCACCTTCAAGGGCAGCGGTTTTTACCGCAACGATTCCCGCTCAACCAAAAGCACCAGTGACCGGCCCAGCTCGTCTTCCTCCGATAAGTCGGAGTCGAAATCGTCCGAATCGAAGTCGGACTCGTCGTCATCATCTTCGCCGGCGTCGCCTGCTTCGGGTTCTGGCTCATCCTCGGGCAGCTCGTCTTCGGGCAGCTCCTCCTCCGGCTCGTCTGGGTTGTCCGGCTCGTCCGGGTCGTCCAGCAGCTCGGGTGGCTCGTCGTCCGGCGGTTCAAGCTCGTCGTCGAGCGCGTCCTAACTTTTGTCACCCCTGGCCCCACTTTCCCCGTCCCTGACCCGCCGTTCGGCGACCACCAGTTACTAGGAGCACCCCATGCTTAAAGGTTTCAAAGAGTTCATCCTTCGCGGCAACGTCATCGACCTTGCGGTCGCCGTTGTTATTGGGGCTGCCTTCAGCGGCATTGTCACCGCGCTGGTGACCCAGGTCTTCAACCCCGCCATCGGTGCACTCTTTGACGCCAAGTCTCTGGAGACCGCGTTCCCGGTCACTATCCCCACCACCTCGGGTGATGAAGCAACCATGTACTTCGGCGCAGTCATCGCGGCTGTCATCCAGTTTTTGCTTGTGGCAGTCGTGGTGTACTTCGCGTTGATCATTCCGATCAACTTCCTCAAAAAGCGTGCCTTCCAGAAGAAGGAATCAGGGATCCCCGCCGTCGCCGAGGACACCCCGCCGACCGAGCTGGAACTGCTGGCCGAGATCCGCGACCTGCTCGCCAAAACCCCCACCGAGGGCAAGCACACCCCCTAACAGCTCTCGCCCCCTGCCGATGCTGATGGGCGGGCCGCTGGCGCTGGCCCTTCAGCGGATAGTGTCACTTTTGCTGCGCCGCCCATGCCAGCGAGTGCTGCGCTTGATCCGCGGTCAGCGGCGTCTGCCCACCGCAGTTGGTGCACTGGTTCAGATAACTCGTTGAATACGAAAACAGGGGCAGAAAAAAGAGCGTGAACTGGCTTCGAAGTTTGACCACCTGTTGCTGAGCGTGAACGCCGCAGAAGTGGCAAGTGAAGGCAACCACGTTAATGATGCTGTCGCGGCGGCGAGTGCCAAATAGTAAAAACATGCCTACCTCAATAATGTTTTCGCATGGTCTGGAACGTATCGGGACAAGTCCCGGGATGGCCGGTCGTAGCTATCAGCATCCGGCCGGGCGGGAATCTTTACTTTATTTGGTTCGCGAGACTCGTACGGAACCTGTGAGAGGAGGTGACTGATGGTATTCAGTCGCGAGGCACGTTTGTCGTCGCTTTCGATAGTCCACCACGGCGCGGCCGTATGGTCTGTGGCCTCAAACATCGCGTCCTTGGCCCGCGAGTAATCCACCCATTTTGTGATGGAGACAACGTCCGTATCCGAAAGCTTCCAACGTCGCATGGGGTCATTCAGTCGCGAATGAAAACGTGACTCCTGGACATTGTCTGAAACCGAGTACCAGTACTTGATCAAAATGATGCCATCGTCAACCAACATCTGCTCGAAGACGGGAGCCTGGCGGAGAAAAAGACGATATTGCTCCGGTGTGCAGTAGTCCATCACGCGTTCCACTCCTGCCCGGTTGTACCAAGACCGGTCCATCAACACGATCTCACCCGCGGTGGGAAGATGCTCAACGTAGCGCTGAAAATACCATTGGTTGCGTTCACGCTCGGTGGGCATTGGGAGCGCAACAACTCGGGCGAACCGGGGTTGAGGTATTGCATGATTCGCTTGATCGCACCGCCCTTACCTGCGGCATCGCGGCCCTCGAAAATCACGACTACGCGTGTGCCGGTTTCGATGACCCACTGTTGCATGCCGACTAGTTCGATCTGTAAACGTTTGAGCTCCGCTTCATAGACCTGCCTGGCCACACGAGCGGGCTGCGATTTTGTGGCCTTTTTCGAGCTAGACATCAA
This sequence comes from Glaciihabitans sp., assembly GCA_036008825.1. Lineage (GTDB taxonomy): Bacteria > Actinomycetota > Actinomycetes > Actinomycetales > Microbacteriaceae > Glaciihabitans. Next base: position 2,965 of record DASYMY010000209.1, on the reverse strand, counting down.
AAAGTCCTCGCCGCCCGGCTGGGCATCGCTGTGGTTTACGGTCGAGTTTCCTCCACGGAGGCCCTGCGCGACAACCCGTAGAGCATTAGCGCTACCCCGCTGAGCAGCGAAGCCGCAGCACTGAGGAGTAGGAGCGTTCCAAGCCCAACGCTCGGAATTACCATTCCGGCGACGGCCGGAACCAGCAGCGTTTTCGCCAGCACAGCGAGACCACCATGACTCTCCGGACGGGACTCAGGCTTGACCACTGGCACTAACCGAAGATTGAGGACCGCCGCGAACACCACCGCAAGCGCGATCCCTAACCACACCATGCGCCATGACCCCACCACTGCCACAGCGGCGAGACCGCCCAACAGGAGGAGCCCTCCGCTGGTCCCGGTGGTAATAATTGCCAACACTCTCGGGCGTTGCCGCGCCGGTACTATACGAGTCACGATGTCGGAATAGGGCGCCCAGACCCAACCACCTGCACTGCCCGCGAGGACCGCCCCGACGGCGAGCAACCACGGAGTGTGTGCAACCGTCACGATCACAGCCCCGACCGCGCCGCTCACCCCACCAATAGTCGTCGGAAGGCGGGGTCCATAACGTCCGGCGAGCCGGCCCGCCAGTAGGAGCCCGGCCAAATAGCCCGCGAACGTTGCGCTCGCAATAACGCCAAGCACTGGTTCAGAAAGCTCTAATGCTTGCCGGATCTCAGGCATTGTCAGTCCGTAGGCGTATCGAGCCATACCAAAGGCAACCCCGACGACCGCCGCTCCGGCAAGGCCAACGCGATTGTCGGCAGAAAGTGTCATAACGACCCCGTCTCCTGCGCCGTATCCCAGATCCAACTGGTGTTCACCACGGTGAGATTGGCGCCGTGGTGCTCCCATTTAACCTGCCGAACGCGCGGCTACGACACAGGAACTCGACAGCCGCTGATGCCAGGCTTCGCACTTAAGGCTACTCCGACGAGCCGAGCGCGCTCGTCATTGTCCGGCAGCTCCCGCCGTTGTCACACTCGTGTTTGCTCGGTTAGCGAACGTCTAAGGCGGGTCCGCAGGATTCTTCGCTTGAGGCTGGCTTGACCGTCACCAATCAGTAGTGTGGCGGCTTCTCCGCTTTGAGCCGGTCGTCGTTCTCCGTCAGGGTGTGCCTGGGCGCTTCCGGTGCTGGCGACGGATCACTCCCAGGAACGGGCAGAGTGGTCGCCCGTCGCCGCCCCGCGCGCACGATAACGGGCGCGGGCGCGGCAGGTGGGGTGTTATCCGATTCAGGCATTCTGCTCGACAGGCACAACTGCAATGGGCGCGGTGATCGTCGTCCGCTCGGCACCAACCAGGGTGACGATACGGTCGGCGACGGCATCCGGGTCGCTGAACAGTTCGAACGCGTGCACGCGCATGTAGTGCCAACCGAGACGACGCAGCAGTTCGGGACGCAACCGTAGCGATTCGCGCAGGCTCGAGCGGTGCAGAACCGTGTCGGTTTCGATGGTTGCGCACGTTCCCAGGTGGGAGGCAACAAGCCCTAACTTGCCACGGTGGCCGAGGGCAACCCGGATTCCGCGTCGCTCCAAGCGTCGCGCGAGGTCAACCAGCATGGGGTCACTGTCGTCGGGGATCGGGACTTCCGCCGAACGCGCACCAACCTCGGCGAGGATTTCGGCGAGGGCAACCGCGCCGTACTGCATACGGCCGTCGTCAATGTCGGACGGCTCAAAGCAGCTGACAATGACCATCGAGCGGCGGGCACGGGTCATGGCCACAGCGAGTAGTCGGTCTCCCCCGGGTTCGCCCAGGGCGCCAAAGTTTGACAGCACCCGTCCGTGCGGGGTGCGTCCAAATCCAATCGAAAAGATCACCCGGTCGCGGCTTTGAGCAACGGCCTGTTCGATGGTTGTCACCGTGAACGGTTCAGCCCGGTCGCCGATAACGAACTCGGTCAGCGCGCTGTTGCCGGTGACGGCGGTTAGTACGGCCTGCTCAACACGCACCGCATGCTTTGCGCTGGCCGTAATCACCATCAGCGATTCGTTGGGACGGCGACGAGCGTGGTCGAGCACCAGGTCAACAGCGCGCTGCACCTCGGTGTCGGGGCTTTCAACGGCTCCGGAATCGGGGTCGGGCATTCCGTGACCGTCAGCAACGTATTCAAGAGCGAGGCTGCCGTGCCCGAGGAAGCTCCCTGCCCAGGGCAGGGACTCGATACGGCCGCCGTAGAAGCGGCGGTTTACGAGCTCGGCGAGGTCTTCTCCACCGGCCCGGTAGCTGCGTGTGAGCGAGAGGGTCGGCAGCACACTCGACAGTCGAGCCAGCGCGGATTCGCCGTGCCACTCGTCGGGTGTCTTCTTCGGTTCGTCGTCGTCGGTCGACTCTGACACCAGGTCTGGGTCTTCGATCGCGATCGAGAACGGCGTGGGAGTCTGCGTGACCGGGTCACCGAAGGCAACCACCTGGCGAGCGCGGCGGATGGCGCCCACGTTTTCGGCAAGAGTTGTTGCGCCAGCGTCGACCAGGATCACGGTGTCGAACGGCATCGTGTCGGCGATCTCGTTGACCTCGTATGGCGAGGACAACCAGATGGGCGCAACCGTGCGGGACAGGTGCGGTGCCGTGGTTTGCAGGTCGTAGGCGGTGAACTTCTCGCGCCGGAGGAGTTTGCGCAGCAGGTGTGCTTCGTCCGGCCAGTCGACGAGACCGATCTTCCAGTTCTCGGCAACCTGCCATGCCAGCAGCTGGGCGCTGCCAGCGGCGTGGGCATCGTCGACGAGGCGGAAGTCCGCCTCAAGACGGTCAAGAACTGGAGTGTTGGCACCCAAGAGTGCGCGGTCTGCTTCGAGAAGGGATTCGAGGGCAGACTGCCACCAGGCCAACTCCAGTTCAGCCTCAACCTGTGCCTCCGGCACGTGGCGGGAGGAGAGGTCGTCGAGCAGTGGACCAAGTTCGAGGTCCTGCAGGGTTGCCATCAGGGCCATTCG
>DASYMY010000208.1:0-2273 GCA_036008825.1 Glaciihabitans sp. | reverse complement strand
AATCCACGCATCAGACTGCCAACCGGAGGCGTGGGCGACCATGTCGAGTTCGGGAACGTAGACGTAGAGGATCCCAGGTTCGTCTGAACCCGCCAACCAACGCCCCGCTTCAGCCAGACGGTCGTCGATGCTGTGGGCGGCAATGTACTCGGCGCCGCGCAAGGTCGCCTGGCTGAAACCGGAGTCCCGGTACCGCTCAGGGCCAATTGCGGCGGCCTGCACACCTGCACGAACGGCTCGTTCGAACTGGGTGGGTTGACGTTGCCAGGTGGCGGGATCAATTTTGGAATCCCATCCGGAGAGCTGATTCACCACACGATCGTTGTGGGTATCAAGTGCGGTGTAGCCGATCATTCCGTGTTTACCGGGTAGCACCCCCGTCGCCAGCGTAGTGAGAGCGGATGCTGTTGTGGTGGGGAACCCCGACTCGATAACCGACTTTTTGGTGAACGCGGTGGCGAGGGTGCGCGCGTGCCCAATCCGTTCCCGCAGCTGATCTGCTCCGAGCCCGTCGACAAGAAGCACCGCGGTGCGGTTCGCCCGGGGCAGGGCAAGCCGATTGGATGTGCCGGTCAGCGCGGCGAAGGAACTTGGCAACACATCGGCCAGGCTGATCCGGTCTGTTTTGGGCGCCGGTAACATAGGGGCAATCCTATGACTACTCCCCAAAAACCCAGTGCAGAAGCCCCGGGCGAGCGCATCGAAGATGTCGATGTCTCCGCCGAGATGCAGGGCTCGTTTCTCGAGTACGCGTATTCGGTCATTTACTCGCGAGCCCTTCCGGACGCGCGCGACGGACTGAAGCCGGTTCAACGTCGCATTCTGTACCAGATGACAGAAATGGGGCTGCGCCCCGACCGCGGCCACGTCAAGTCCGCTCGCGTTGTGGGCGACGTCATGGGCAAGCTGCATCCGCACGGTGATGCGTCCATTTACGACGCCATGGTGCGTTTGACGCAGGACTTTATTTTGCGGGTGCCGCTGATCGACGGGCACGGAAACTTCGGCTCCCTCGACGATGGTCCTGCTGCACCGCGGTACACCGAGGCCCGCCTCGAGGCATCCGCGTTGGCAATGACGGACGGCCTCGATGAGGATGTCGTCAACTTCGTTCCCAATTACGACAACCAATTGGTGCAACCTGAGGTGCTGCCGGCTGCATTCCCCAACCTGCTGGTCAACGGTGCCAGTGGTATCGCGGTGGGAATGGCCACCAACATGGCGCCGCACAACCTGGTTGAGGTCATCGGCGCTGCCCGGCACCTGATGTACCACCCGGATGCCTCGTTGGAAGATTTGATGGCGTTCGTTCCAGGACCGGACCTCCCCACCGGCGGCACTATCAGCGGTCTCGCGGGTATTAAGGATGCGTACGCAACAGGTCGTGGCCAGTTCAAAACTCGCGCCAAGGTCACCGTGGAGAGCATCTCGGCGCGCAAAAACGGGCTGGTGGTTACCGAGCTGCCGTACCTGGTTGGTCCCGAGAAGATCATCGAGAAGATCAAAGACGGTGTGACGTCGAAGAAGCTCAGCGGCATCTCAGACGTAACCGACCTCACCGACCGCACCCACGGGCTGCGGCTAGTGATCGGTATCAAAACCGGGTTCAGCCCCGACGCCGTCCTTGAACAGCTGTACCGTTACACCCCGCTCGAGGACAGCTTCAACATCAACAACGTTGCGCTCGTTGACGGCGGACCCCAGACGTTGGGCCTGCGAGACCTGCTCCAGGTGTACATCGACCACCGGTTGTCGGTTGTCACCCGGCGAAGCCGTTTCCGCCTTGCCCGCAAAAAGGAACGCCTGCACCTGGTTGAGGGGCTTCTGATCGCCATCCTCGGCATCGATGAAGTCATCCAAGTCATCCGCACCAGCGATGACAGCGATCAGGCCCGCACCCGGCTGATCGACATTTTTGACCTTAGCCAGGTTCAGGCCGAGTACATTCTCGAGCTGCGCCTGCGTCGCCTCACCAAGTTCAGTCGCATCGAATTGGAGGCTGAGGCCGACAAACTACGGGCAGAGATTGCCGCCCTCGAAGCGATCCTTGCCGACCCCTTGCGTATCCGCCAAGTTGTGTCAGACGAACTGGAAGAGATCGCTGAGAAGTTCGGTACACCGCGACGAACGCTGCTCACCGAGGCGCGTCCCTCCGTTGCAACACCGTCCTCACGCAAAAATGCTCCCGTTCTCGAGATCGCTGACACTCCCTGCCGGGTCTACCTCTCCACAACCGGGCGTGCGTTGCGCGTCGACTTGGCAGAGGACGGAGC
>DASYMY010000207.1:0-1684 GCA_036008825.1 Glaciihabitans sp. | reverse complement strand
TTGGCTTCGTAACCATCAGAGGCGGATGTCGCAACGTTCGGCACCGTCTCAATAACGACGTACTGGTTGTTCGGTGAGATCGAAAAGCTCTCGATGCTTCCCTCGTCGTTGAGAGTGCGGAATAAGGATTTCGAGGCTACGCCGTTATCGACGACGACAGCGCTGACGAAACGTCCACTCTCTTCATCGAAGACGGCAACCTGTTGCACCCAGCGGTCGTCCGGAAGCACGGTGACGGCGCCGCCCGAGGGAATTTCCCCGTTGAAGCTTGAGGCGTTGAGGCGTTGGGTGTCGCCGGTGGCAATGCTTAGCGCAAGAGGCCCAAACGGGTCTGCGACGACAAGGGTGCTGCCGTCGGTGGACAGGTTCTCAAATACCGTGAATTGGCCGAGGGGAATAACGGAACCCGCATCGGCAACGTCGATCAGCAGCACACTCAAGTCGTCGGTGTGCACAACAATTTGGGTGGACGCGGGAACAAACTCCCACCCCAGCGCAACAATGGGTTGCCCATCGATACCGGCCACCGGTGTGACCACACGACTATTCACCAGGTTGACCACAAAAAGTGTTTGGTTGTAAACCGTTCCCGCGATATCCGTGCCCGTGAAGGTGAAGCCGAAATAGCCGGTGGTAGAACTCGAACGTGCGAGATCGAGGGTGCCAACGCCTGGCATTCGAATGTCTTCGACGTTGCCATCTGCGTTGACCAAGGCAAGCGCGCTCGAGCCGTCCTCTCCGAGGGTCACAACAGCGAGCGAGTTGTCGAATACCGCGTAGTCCTGAATCCGTGGGGCCGTGTACACAACTTCCCGTTCGGTGGAGAGAATTCCGGTGCGGATGATTTGATCCCCTGCCTCCCCCCGATCGAGGTAGTACATCTCCGGCGCTCCGGTGCGGAATTCGTACGACAGGGTGGACGGCTGCGCAACGTAGGGGCTGGTAACCCCCGTCACCTTAACCGTGTACACGGTGTTGTAGAGCAATGGCTCATCAAATTGCACGGCGATAACGTCTCCGCTGGCGGTAACCGTGGCGGGAACCGCAGGAACAATGGTGAGCTGGTCAGGCTCAATGGCGGCCACCGCCTGGTTGGTGAACATCCGCAGTTGTTGACCGCTTTGCTCGACAACACCGTCGGTATCTACCTGCGCGCTGGAAAGCTTGGGGCCCTGCGTTAGGCCGAGACCCGCGAAGACACCAACCAACACGACTAGCGCGGCGATCACAAGAGCGAATGTGCGACGGAATGCGGGCCCACTGGGCTCGTCGACCGGTGCGGTACTGAGCTGGGGAGAGATGTGACTCAAAACAAATACGGTTCGCTTGGTTCGCCTACGGGGGTAACGCTCTCGGGAGCAAGCGCAATCTGCTGCGCACTGGATGTGCTGGGGTTCGCCACAAATTGTCCGGTGAGCTGAACCCAGTCGTCGAGGGCCATCTCATCGCGCCAGCCCGGCATGTACACGGGCACACCAACGGGCTGAGCATCCACAGCACAACAGGTAATCACAAAGCGGGAAACGTAGAACACGTTGTCCGGGTCATCCGCATCTTCTGTAATAAAGCCGGTGACGTCCACCGGTTTGTCGGCGTAGAAGGCGGTGTCGCTGGTTTGGCGAAGCAACGAGGCCCAGTCGAGGACGGTGAAGGTTGCGAAGGCGCCCTCTGAAGCATTCTCTGC
>DASYMY010000206.1:0-5913 GCA_036008825.1 Glaciihabitans sp. | reverse complement strand
GTGATCACCAACCCGGGCTGTTGTTGTAAGTCGACCCGTGCTTAGTCGCCGAGTGCGCCGTCGACGATGGCTTTAGCTTCTGCCTGAACCTTCGCGAGGTGCTCGGGTCCTTCAAAGGACTCGGCGTAGATCTTGTAGACGTCTTCGGTTCCGCTGGGGCGAGCTGCAAACCAGGCCTTGTCGGTGACCACCTTGACGCCGCCGACCGCAGCACTATTACCGGGAGCTTCGCTCAGTCGCGCAACGATGGGGTCGCCGGCGAGGGTCTCGGCGGTGATGGCAGAACCGTTGAGTTTGCCCAAGCGCGTTTTCTGCTCCTTGCTGGCGGCAGCGTCAACTCGCTCGTACACGGGAGCGCCGAACTGCTCGGTCAGTTCCGTGTAGAGCTGAGACGGAGTTTTGCCGGTCACCGCGAGGATCTCGCTGGCCAGCAGAGCCAGCAGGATGCCGTCCTTGTCGGTGGTCCAGACGGTGCCGTCCTTGCGGAGGAAGCTTGCGCCTGCGCTTTCTTCGCCACCGAAGGCAACGGATCCATCAATGAGTCCGGGCACAAACCACTTGAAGCCCACCGGCACCTCCCAGAGGGTGCGCCCTAGCGAGGTTGCTACTCGGTCGATCATGGTGCTCGACACCAGGGTTTTGCCGATGGCGGCATCCTCACGCCACTGGGGGCGGTGCGTGTAGAGGTACTGCACGGCAACGGCCAGGTAGTGGTTGGGGTTCATCAACCCACCGTCGGGGGTGACGATTCCGTGGCGGTCAGCGTCAGCATCGTTTCCGGTCAGCAAATCGAAGTCATCTTTATGTGCCAAGACGGATGCCATTGCCGACGGGCTCGACGGATCCATCCGGATCTTCTCGTCCCAGTCCAACGTCATAAACGACCAGGTCGGGTCGACGCCCGGGTTCACAACCGTCAGGTCGAGGTCGTACTTTTCGGCGATGAGCTTCCAGTAGTGCACGCTGGCCCCACCGAGCGGGTCGGCGCCGATGTGCAGGCCCGCCTTTTTGATGGCGTCAATGTCGATGATGTTGATGAGGTCGTCAACGTAGTTGCCGCGGAAGTCGTAGGTGCCCACAGCGCTGGGCTCACCACGCTTAACGTCATGGTTGCCGTTGGCGATGAGCTCGTTGGCGCGGTTCGCGATCCAGCTGGTGGCGTCGCTATCGGCCGGTCCGCCGTGCGGCGGGTTGTACTTGAAACCACCATCGCGGGGCGGGTTGTGGCTTGGCGTGATGATGATGCCATCCGCCTGGTCGTCGTGTCCTTCAGAGTTGTACTTGAGGATCGCGTGGCTGAGCGCCGGTGTCGGCACAAAGTCATCAAATTCGTCAACAAGCGCGCGGATGCTGTTCGCCTCCAGCACCTCCAGCGCGGTGGTTTCGGCCGGGCGGCTGAGCGCGTGGGTGTCGCGTCCCATAAACAGCGGACCTGTGATGCCTTGGCTTGCCCGGTACTCCACGATGGCCTGCGTGATCGCGGCAATGTGGGTTTCGTTGAAGGCTGCGTCGAGTGAGGAACCGCGGTGTCCGCTGGTGCCGAATGTGACCTTCTGGTTGGGGTTCGTTACATCGGGAACCAGATCGTAATAAGCCTTGATGAGTTCAGGAACATCAATGAGATCGGATTCCTGGGCGGGGGTACCGGCGCGCGTAGTCATGTCTCCAGTCTGGCACCCGGCCAGGCAGCGCAGTAGTCCTGTGGATGGACGCGCGGTTGCACCTGCCGGGGGACGACAGGTCTACCCCACCCGCTTACGCTCATAACGTGAGCATTCCTGAAGGCGAAGCGTCGACGTCGCGATCCGCAGCGGTGTGGCAGCTGGTGGAGCGGGGAGCGTGGCGCGGTGCCCTGCTGGGCGCTGTGACCGGCCCTCTGTTGATTGTGTTCACTGTGTTTGTTATTTCTGGTGATGAAGATATTGGTACGGCCGTGGGTTGGGCGCTCATTGTCCTGTTCTACGCCGCAATCCCCGCCGGACTTATTGGGGCGATTGTTGGCGCGATTTGCGGCGCCCTGGCAGCAGGCTTTGTGCCAGTTGCCGCACGGCTAAACACCAAGTGGGATCTCAAGACCCCTCCCAAAGTTCTCCTGGCCAGCGCAGGCGCCGCCGGTGGAACGGTGGGGGGACTGTCGATTTACGGTTGTGTCCTGCTCATTGATCCGCTGTGGCTTTACTGGCTTCCCTGGTTCCCCGTTGTCGCGATCATCATCACCACAATCGCGACCGCCGTGCAAAAGAACACCAGCTTCGTTTCACCACACACAGACCATTTCGAGCGGATGCCACAGCGCCCGGCCCTGCGCAGCGGAACATCCCCACTGGTTGCGGGTGCGCTTATTGCCGTGTTTGTGGTCGTCCTCGCGCTGATTGCGCGCCCGTCCTGGGACCGCGACACCCCCTACAGCGGCGGGGGTGAGTACAACGACGAATACGAATACGAAGACGAGTACGACTCCGGCGATGGTTATATTCCAGGCGATCCGACCGCCGCCCCTGACACCACAACTCTCCCGCCGATACATCTCACCCAGCCGTCCACCACCTACAGCCAGGCGCTACTGATCCCGCTGATCCAAGGGTTGGCCGATCGCACCATCGCTGCCGCTGGGCCCATTGATGACCCCGCCATCCCGGCAGGCACGACCTCGTTTCCGGTATCCGTGCAGGAGTGCGCCAACAATGGGCTGCCCAGCCAGACCGGAACACTCGAAGTGGGGTTCGACACGGCCGACCCGGTGGCGAGCCTTGACCGGGTGCGCGAACTCTGGAGCGGCGAAGGATACGAGCTGTACGAAAGTGCCGTAAATGCGAAAGGGGACCCGGTTGATGCGGCCGCCACGGTGACGGCGCGAGGAGCCGATCCGCTACCGGCATCCGCTTTATCTCTTCGTATTTATGAGGGCTTCTTGATCCTCCGAATCGACGGACTCTGCTCTGCTCCGTAGGGCGAATATCGCTAGGCTTCGAGTCATGTCTGACACCTCCGCTGCGCCCGCTTCCGAGACCTATTCGTATTTGGGCCCGGCGGGAACGTTCACCGAGGCAGCCCTGGCGCAGGTTCCAGACGCAGTGGGCAAAACCTGGCGGTCGGTCAACAACGTGGGGCAGGCGCTCGACGACGTTGTCAACGATCGCAGCATCGCCGCCATGATCGCGATAGAGAACACCGTCGACGGGGGAGTCAGTGCCAGCCAAGACGCCCTGGCGACCATTCCGAACCTGCGCATTGTGGGCGAATACCTCGTCAACGTGAACTTTGTGTTGGTCGCACGCCCCGGAACCACATTGGCGGATGTCACCACCATCAACGCCCACCCCGTCGCCTACGGACAAACGCACCTGTGGGTCGACGCCAACCTGCCCGGGCACCTGCACGTTCCGGCAACCTCGAACGTTGCAGCAGCCGCATCCCTGCTCGACAACGACTTCGCGGACGCGGCCATCGCCCCGCCCACCATCACTCGCCACCACAAACTCGACATCCTGGCCGAGGACATTGGCGACAACCCTTACGCGCAAACCCGATTCGTTTTGGTCAGCAAAACCCGTGCCCTGCCCGAACCCACCGGCTCAGATAAAACCAGTCTGATTGCGGAATTGCCGGATGACACCGCCGGCCGGCTCCTGGAAATGTTGGAACAGTTCGCCACCCGTGGGGTGAATATGAGTTTGATCCAGTCGCGTCCGATTGGGGATGCCCTCGGCCGGTACCGGTTTGTGATTGACCTCGATGGGCACGTAAAAGACGAACGGGTCGCCGACGCTCTGCTCGGGCTCAAACGGTTCAGCCCCAACGTGATCTTCCTCGGCTCCTACCCGCGCGCGGACAAACTGCCCATTACGGTTACGGCCCGCTACGACAACTCCGCATTCACCGAGGCGCGCAGCTGGTTGGATTCGCTGCTGGGTTAGCCGATTTCTTTGTCGGCGGGAATGCGCACGGTCAACGCCGACGGGTCAACAGTCGCCTTGATGGCGAGGGTTTTGCCAAACGGATCACCATCAAGCTCAAACTCTTGAGGCTTTTCCAACCGCATAATGAGCTGCTTGCCCTTCATATACCGAAGGGTGCGCACCTCTTTAGTCATACTCATCAGCTTGCGCCCGACCTGGCTGCGGCGAAGAACACCGTTCTCCCACACGATCTTGACCCAGATTTGAACCCAGCCGATAAAGCCATCGGGGCGCAGGGCAACGATGTCGAAGATGCCGTCGTCGACGGCCGCTTCGGGTAGAAGCAGAATGTTTGCCGGCAGCGACCCGCAGTTGCCAATCAAGACGGTGTGCGCGTTGAGCGTGCGGGCAGGGGCGCCATCCAACTGGAAGCGAATGCGCAAGCGGTTGCTGTCCTTCAAAGAACGCACGATGGCATCGGCATAGGCGAGCCAGCCCACAGCGGCCTTGAGTTTGGGGTTGGTGTTCGCAATCATGTCGGCGTCGAGCCCAATGCCGGCCATCACCAGAAAGACGTGGCTATCGGTTGAGCCATCTTCCCGACGAGCTTCCACCACGCCCAGATCGATCTTGCGGTCTTTACCGGTGAAAGCGTTGGAGACCGACTCCGCCATATTGTCGAGCGACAGGTTGAGGTTACGGGCGAGTAGATTGCCGGTGCCGGACGGAAGTAGGGCAATAGCCGTGTTGGTTCCACGCAGAGCTTCGGCGACAGCGCGAACGGTACCGTCACCGCCAGCTGCCATGACCACGGCGGCGCCCTCGTCGAGAGCTTGACGGGTCTGTCCACCACCCGGGTCGGCTTGGGTGGTTTCGAACCACAACGACGGGCCCCATCCGGACGTACTCTCGGCGGCGTCGACGATGGCCCGCAGCTTTGTGACATCCACCTTGATGGGGTTGTACACAACGGCGGCGGTTTTTAGCGTCGTGGGGGACGGATCTGTCGTCTTCGCGGACGCGGGCTCTGCCATGCCCTTACGCTAACCCATCCCCGGCATCCGGCGGCCGGGGTGCTCCAAAGTAGACTAGGCGCGTGATCGACCCCCAACTTTTGCGTGATAACCCAGATTCCGTTCGCCGATCGCAGGAAGCGCGTGGCGCGTCCGTTGATCTTGTCGACGAGGCCATCGCCGCTGACACCCTGCGCCGGTCCACTATTGGCGACTTCGAAAAGCTTCGCGCCGAGCAGAACGCGTTCGGCCGGCACGTCGCCATGGCGCCGAAGGACGAGAAAAAAGCCTTGGTGATGCAGGCTCAGAAGTTTGCGGGCCGCGTGAAAGAGGCTCAGGCCAAGGCGACCGAGGCGGAGGCTGACTTCAACCGTGTCATCCGCCAAATTGCGAACCCCATCATTGAGGGTGTGCCAGCCGGTGGCGAGGAAGACTTTGTGCTGCTTCGCGAGGTCGGCGAGAAAGCCACTTTCGACTTCGAACCGCGTGACCACGTCGAAATCGGCGAGCTGCTCGGGGCCATTGACATCACCCGCGGCACCAAGGTCAGCGGCAGCCGGTTCTACTACCTGCGCGGCATCGGCGCACGACTTGAACTCGCACTGATGAATATGGCGCTCGACAAGGCCCTCGCTGAGGACTTCGAACCGCTTATTACGCCCACCCTGGTACGACCGGAGATTATGGCGGGCACCGGGTTTCTCGGTGAGCACTCCGACGAGATCTACTACCTCCCAGCGGATGACCTGTACCTCACCGGAACCAGTGAGGTGGCGCTCGCCGGATTCCACAGCGACGAGATCCTTGACCTCACTGACGGGCCCCAGCGTTACGCCGGCTGGTCCACCTGCTACCGTCGCGAGGCGGGCTCTGCCGGTAAGGACAACCGCGGAATCCTGCGGGTCCACCAGTTCAACAAACTCGAAATGTTCAGCTACGTGCTGCCCGAGAACGCAGAAGCCGAACACCTGCGTTTGGTCGCCTACCAGGAGGCCATGCTG
>DASYMY010000205.1:0-2135 GCA_036008825.1 Glaciihabitans sp. | reverse complement strand
AGTTCGGTGAGTGCCAGTCTGGGGTCGCTGTCGGTATCGGTGAGGCATTCCAACAGTTCGCAGATTGCGTGTAGCGCACGTTTCCACTGGTCATCGGCGTAAAGATGCAGATTCTTGGGGATGTGTGCTAGTTGTTCGCGTTCCTCTGGGGTGAGGTCGCGATATGAGCGTTTGCTGAGCATCGCCAGCATCCAGTGGAACCGCACTTCGCCGTTCTCGTAGCCGTTGGCGATGGCTTCGTTGATCAGGTCGCGTGCGCGGCGGGGTACACCGTCGTTGAGGTAGCGCACGCCGACCTCGTACAGCTGGCGTGGGGTCGCGTCTGGAGGCACTTGGTACACCGTGGAGTTGTGGTACACCGTGGAGTTCTGAACATGGTCGGCCTGAATGCCGATGGTGGATCCGGATTCTGCGGTGTTGGTCGTGGCAGCGGCGGGCTCGGTCATGACAGCCCTTTCGCCGCCGCGATCAACGCGGCGATCTTCGTCGCTAGGTCAGCGACGTCGGCGATCAGCCCGCGCAATCGTTTGAGCGCCAGGACGAACGTGCTCTTGTCCTCGGGTGTGTCAGCGTGCAGAGCCTTGCTCGCGATGTCCAGTTCAGTTTGCGCGGCCTTGTATGTGGCATCGTCGAGCGTGCCGTGGGAACGTTCGCGTGTCAGGTCACCGCGGAAGGCGGCCAGCTCAGCGATCAGGTCGGTTGTCGTCGACGCCTGGGGTGCGGCGCTCATCCAGACGGTGCTTCCGGTGACGTGTGCTGCCTGGATGCCGACCTGGCCGGAGGCGACGTTGTTGACAGTGCTGCCAGGTTTTGTGTTGGTGCCATCGTGCATAGCGATGTGCTCCTGTTCGTTGATCAGTTCCTCGGCGAGCCGGACGGCGAAGGCTGCCGCGTTCGCCGCAGCCTTGGGCTGCCAGGTCCTGTCTCCGCTGCTGGCCTTGGTTCCGTCTGCTTTGTCGCTGATGCCGCGCACGATGGCCACTGGGGCGCCGTTGAGGTGACCGGCTTGGGCTACGCCAGCGCCTTCCATCTCGATCGCCAGCGCGTCGTTGTAATGCTCCCGGATCCATGTCGCTTCGTAGGAGATCCGGGAGTTGTGGACGATGTCACCTGCAGCGATGGCACCGAAGTACACCGTCGGCGTGCGAGTGCCTGCCGGAGTTTTGTCTGCCCAGTCAGCGGTGCGGCTCAGCCGGGCGGCGAGTTCGCTGATCCTGTGCGCGGTCTCCCAGACCCGGGGACGCGCCTTGAGTCCGTCGTCTTCGCTGGTGCCGCCCTGGTAGGCGTAGACGTGTGTCGCCATCACGACGTCGCCTAGTTGAGTGTGGTCCCACAGGGCGCCGGCCACACCGACGAACAACACAGCCACCGGTGAGAATTCCTGGATCGCCCGCTCAGCCAGCACGGCCGACGATTGATTGCCTTTGCCGGTACTACCGAGCGCCACCCGGCATGTCGTTCCGCGCAGAGTGCCGACGTCGAAGAGGGTGCCCTTCTCGTGGCGGTGCAGTTGTGGATCGACCATTTTCTCTAGGACGGCTTTGTACTCAAGATCGAGGGCGGTGAGGATCACCACCAGATTTTCGGTCATCGTTCCCCTCGTTGATTGTCGTTGGTTCGGGTCGCACAAGTGGGGGGTGCAGCACGGTCCGCGGCCCGGCTCGGAACAACCGTGCTGGTCGGCCCTTGGTGACTCTGCGGTCCGATCCGGCTGACACGATGAATCCGGGCACTGCCTGAAGTTTTCGGTAGAAGTTGCGCGGGTCGAGCTGGATGCCCCAGACCGCTTCGTAGACCTGTTGCAGCTCCGAGAGTGTGAAGGTCTCGTCGCAGAAGGCGGTGGCGAGCGCTGAATGCTCCAACTTGGTGCGTGCGCGTTCGACCCCGTCTGTGATGATTTGGCGATGATCGAAGGCTAGTTTTAGGTGCCCTGACAGGACTTCGTCGACGGGTTTCCAGGATGCGGCCGCGGCGTCGGTGCCCGCGACTGGTTCGGGCAGTCCCGGTGCGATAGCCAGGTATGCCACGGAGACGATCCGTCCTCGCGGATCGCGGTCGGGTAAGCCGTAGGCGCCCAGTTGTTCCAGATGGAGCCGTGACGCATCGAGATTTGCCTCCTCACGTAGCTCTCGGTG
>DASYMY010000204.1:0-6467 GCA_036008825.1 Glaciihabitans sp. | reverse complement strand
GTTAAAGACGATCGCAGATATTCACGGGCGACCTAGTCCCCGTCGTTGGGAGGCATAAAGAGGCTGTAGTCGCGCTCGCTCTGGGCAGAGCGCTGACGCCGAGGTGTTACCGGTGTCCGCGGCAAAATCACCTGGTGCTCGTCGAGGCTGGTGCGACTGCCTGAGTACACGGGTGCGGGCAATGCAGTCGCCTCGGGGGCGCGGGCTGGAGCCGCGGCCGCGCCGTCGACATGGGGTGCGGTCATATCGCGAAAACCGTCAGCGGCGACGGCGTTGCCGCGGTCTCGCACATATGACTCGTGCGCGCGCAGCGCGAGGGCCAGTGCCACGCATAAGAATCCGCCGGTGCTCGCAGAAGGTCCAACCGCGTACGCAAGCTGCCGCAGGATGAACCCCACTGGCGCCGCGCATACCCCGTTTTCGTCGCATTCGCTTGTGCTGTAGCTGCCGGCCATCGAGTCACTGATGAACCAGTACACACCACCTGTGCCCAGCGCAATCAGCGCAACCGCAGCGATCCAGAGGGCTATTTCGTACCGGTTCAGCTTCACGGTCACACCCTAGCCTTCTAAGCATTACTCGTCTATGAGGGATGCGTGGCGCACTCGGCCCATGTGCTTGACTGAAGAAGCTGTTTGCACCGTGCGCGTGCGACGGGAAGGTTGTCACCCATGGAGAAACTCGACATCGAGGCATCCGCCACTGTTCGCTCCGATACTGCTCCCAAGGTTGTGTTCGGAATTGTGGGACGCGGATGGCGCAGCGAGTTTTTCTTGCGGATCGCCCGAGAGCTGCCCGACCGGTTCGAGATCGCTGGCCTGGTCACGCGAGATGCGGAGGTTGCGAGCGCGATCACCGCGAAGTGGGGCATCCGCACCTTTGCTACCGTCGCTGAGCTTGCGGCGGGCACTCAGTGCGAGTTTGTGGTGGTGTCGGTTCCGCGCGAAGCCGCTCCCGACGTTATTCGACAGGCCGTCGACGCGGGACTGCCGGTGCTGACGGAGACACCGCCAGGTAAGGACCTCGACGCGCTTCTGCAGTTGACCGCGCTTGCTGAGCAGGGCGCACGCATTCAGGTGGCGGAGCAGTATCACCTCTCCCCGCTACTGAGCGCGCAGCTGGCAATTGCCGCATCCGGCAAGCTGGGCACGGCGTCATCCGCGATGGTTGCGCAATGCCACGACTATCACGGGGTCAGCATCATTCGGCGAGCCCTCGGTGTGGGCTTTGAGGATGCCACGATTACGGCGTCCAGCTTTGACTCCCCGCTGGTGCAGGGTCCTGATCGCGATGGCGACCCCCAAGCGGAGCGCACCGTGACCGCCCATCAGGTGACCGCACGGCTCGACTTCGGCGACCGTATGGGTGTCTACGACTTCGCTGATCAGCAGTACTTTTCCTGGATCAGGCAGAACCGCCTGGTGATTCGCGGCGAGCGCGGGGAGATCAACGACCTGAGTCTGCGCTACCTGAAGGACTTCCGTACTCCCCTGCACACCACCCTCACCCGTATGGACACCGGGCAAGGCGGCAACCTTGAGGGACACTTTTTGCGGGGCATCATCGCCGGAGATGACTGGGTGTACACCAACCCGGTGATGCCTGGCCGGCTCTTTGACGACGAGATCGCCATCGCCGACTGCCTCCTGCGGATGAGTGCGTACGTTGCCGGCGGGCCAGCGTTCTACTCGCTGGCCGAGGCCTCCCAGGACCACTACCTCTCGCTGCTCATTCACGAAGCGGTCACGACCGGCAAGCCCGTGCGTTCAACCCGGCAGGCCTGGGCAATCTGATGACTACCCCGCTGATCGTGATGGGATCCGCCAGCCGCGACTACACCGTGCTGGTTGACCGGCATCCGCTCCCCGGCGAAACCCTCCTCGGTGGCGACATCATCATCGGCTCCGGCGGCAAAGGAGCCA
This sequence comes from Glaciihabitans sp., assembly GCA_036008825.1. GTDB lineage: Bacteria > Actinomycetota > Actinomycetes > Actinomycetales > Microbacteriaceae > Glaciihabitans. The sequence continues at coordinate 4,545 of DASYMY010000204.1, read as the reverse complement.
ATCAGGCTGTCGCGGCGTCCCGTGCCGGCGGCTCGCCCGTGTTCCTCGGTTGTTTCGGCGACGACACCACGGGTGCAGAGCTCATCAGCAATCTTGACGCGCGCGGAGTCGACATCTCCCACGTCACCCGCACCACCCAAGCGCCCACCGGTGTTGCTCTCATCACGGTTGCCGCTTCAGGGGAGAACTCGATTGTTGTTGCTGCCGGCGCGAATGCGCATCTCACAGCGGATGCCACCAGCGCGGCCATCCGCAGCGTCATCACCTCGGCAATGGCCGCCGGCGATGTGGATCTCGGCTCCCGCACCTCCCCCTCCGGCATTGTTCTGGCCCAGTTGGAAGTGCCGCTTGAGACGGTGGAAGCGGCCGCGCAGGTGGCATCCGATTTGGGCGCACGATTTGTTTTGAACCTCTCTCCGTCGAGGGATATCCCCGACGAGCTGTTGGCATTGTGTGATCCGCTGGTGGTCAACGAGTCGGAGGCGGCGGCCGTGGCTGGGCAGCCGGTTGACTCGATCGAGGACGCGCGCCGGGTGGCTGAGGCGCTGCTGAGCCGATGTCTGTCTGTTGTGGTGACGCTCGGCGGGGACGGTGTTGTTGTGGCGAGCGGTTCGCAGGTGGAACATCTTCCGGCGGAGCGGGTCACCGTTGTGGACACCACCGGAGCTGGCGACGCGTTTGTGGGTGCGCTGGTTGCGCGGCTCGCTCAAGGAGGGACGCTGCGTAACGCGGTGGAAGTAGGTATCAGTGCCGGTGCCAAGGCCGTTCAGCACCTGGGAGCTCAACCGGCATAGCCGCGGCCATACAAAGCTCCAGCTGTCAAGGCCCCCCTCTTTGCCTTGCCATTGGGGACGATAGATGAGTGAGCAACACTCCGAACACTATCCATGCCCTCAACACCATTGACCTGCTTCCCCTGACAGCACGCGGACCGCTGAGTTCGTACATTGTTGGTCTAGTGGGGCAACACCCCAACGAAGACACCGATCTCTCGCCGCTGCGTGAACTGGTCGAGACCGCTGTCGCTGGTAACTCATCTCTCACCCACGACGACGACGTCCAGGTGAGCCTGTTTGTGCTGTACGGCCTGCACTACGGTTCCCTCGGTGGCCTCGGTGCCGAGTGGGAGTGGAACCCCGAGCTCATTGCCGCGCGCGGCAAGCTGGAGCGGGCTTTTGAAGCCGAACTGCGTGCCCTGATTCCCGTGCCGGAAACTCCGGAACCCACGCGAGCGGCGGTCGCCCAGGCCCTTGCTGTTCTCACCGCGGTGGAGTCGGGTCCATCTTTGTCCCGCTTCGTCGCCAAAAAGGCCACACCTGAGCAGCTGCAAGAGTTCCTCATCCAGCGCTCCATTTACACGCTGCGGGAAGCAGACCCGCACTCCTGGGCAATCCCCCGCTTGAGCGGACGCCCGAAGGCCGCACTCGTGGAGATTCAGGCCGACGAGTACGGCGACGGCCGTCCCGAGCGAATGCACGCCGAAATCTTCGCCCGCACCATGCGCGCCATGGGGCTGGACTCCTCCTACGGTCACTACATCGATGTGGTGCCGGCGATCACCCTCGCCTCGCTGAACATGATGTCGATGTTTGGGCTCAACCGCAGGCTTCGTGGTGCGATCGTTGGCCACTTGGCCGCGTTCGAGATGACCTCAGCGATCCCCAACCAGATGTACGGCAACGGGTTCCGTCGCCACGGCCACGGTGAGTCAGTGACCGACTATTTTGACGAGCACGTGGAAGCCGATGCGGTTCACGAACAGATTGCCGCGCACGACCTCGCCGGCTCTCTCGCGGAAGACGAACCGGCTCTGGTCGCCGACATTATGTTCGGCGCCAGCGCCTGCCTCACTGTTGACGGCTGGGCGGGCGACCACATGCTGACTTCCTGGACGAATGAACAGTCGTCACTGCGTAGCAAGGACACCCTATGAGCCACGATAACCCCGTCACCATCACCCCGTACACCGACGGCCCACTAATCGTGCGCGGTGACTTCGAGATCCTCTCCTCCACCGGAGAGCCTCTGCCCCGCAACCGCAAAACGGTTGCCCTTTGCCGCTGTGGCGTGTCGGCCATCAAGCCATACTGCGATGGCACCCACAAGTTAGTGAAGTTCAAAGCCAACGACGACGAGTAACGCTGCGCTCTAATCGAGGAACAGCGCCTTCAGTCGTTTGGTGGTAAACAGCAGTCCCAGCACAATCATGACCACGTAGTACAGCACATGCACGAGCATGCCCGCGGTCACATCCCCGGTGGTGAGACCGCGGACCAGCTCGATGCCGTGCCACAGCGGCAGCGCCTGCACCACCCATTGAATGGCCTGCGGGTAGACCGTGATCGGGTAAAAGGTGGCCGAGAACAAAAACATGGGTAGCAGCACAAACTGGATCCAGTCCATCTGCTGGAACGTTTTCATGTAACTCGTGATGGCCATACCGATGCTGGCGAAGCCGAAGGCGATCAGTAGCACTGCGGGCAGGGCCAGCAGGGCTGTCCACGACAGGTTGAGTCCCAACACCTGCATCACCACCATAAATCCGGTGGCGTAGAGCACCCCGCGCAACAGGGCGAGCGCAATTTCTCCCAAGGCGACGTCAAGCGGACCGAGCGAGGTGGCAAGCATCCCCTCGTACAGTTTCGCGTACCGCATTTTGAAGAACACGTTCCAGGTGGAGTCGTAGATGGCACCGTTCATCGCCGAGACGGCCAAAAGTGCTGGCGCAATGTACGCCGCATACGGGATCTCTTGACCGGTGGTTGTTGCGACCGTGCCGACCAGCGCGCCCAGCCCAATGCCCATCGACAGGAGGTAAAAGACGGGCTCAAAGAACCCGCTTGCCACAACCAGGTAGTTGCTGCTTTTGGTCGCCAGCAGCCCTCGCGACATCACCGCGCGGGAGTTGCCCGCGTACAGTGCGCTGAGCATCCGGGACGGCTCTTGAGCGGGAACGAGCGTGGGGGCCTCAGGTACGGCGGTCATTTGTTGAGCCTCCGAGTGACGGTGCGCTGCGCGGATTTCCAGCACAGCGCAGACAACACAACCGGGTAAACAACGTGGATCATGCTCAACCACACCGGCTCAACCATCCCGTATGTGGCGACTCGGCCCAGTTCGGTGCCGTGCCAGAGCGGGGAGATCCAGCCAATCCACTGCAGGTAGATCGGCAGCTGGGTCAGCGGAAAAAATGTGCCGGAGAAGAGGAACATGGGAGTGATACCAAAGCGCATGATGAATGCCATCTGCCCGGTGTCATCCGTGATGGTCACGGTGTACGCCATGATGGCGAGCCCAACGGATATTCCCGTCAGCGAGGCGATCAGAATGGCCAGCACACCCCAGCCACTGGGAACAGCGTCGAACAGCACCATAAACACGTAATAGATGCCAACGGTGGGAATGATTCGGGCCAGAACACCAATAACCAGTCCATTAACAATCTGGTTACCGGAAATGGGAGTGGCGTTCATCCCAAAGAAGATGGGGTTCCACTTGAACCCCATCAGAACGGGGTAGGTGGTTTCTTCGGCTGCGGCGGTGACGGCGGCCGTTGCCAGTAGTGCGGGAGCAACAAAAGTGAGGTACCCCACGGCGACACCGTTGCCACTGTCAACGTTCTGGTCAACGAGACTCGCAAGCCCCACCCCCAGAGCGAAGAGGTACACCAGAGGGTTGCCGATGCTGGTGGCGATGATGGTTTGCCCGTAGGAGCGCATCCCGCGGATTCGATGCTCGGCTACGTACCACGACCCGTACCGCATTGACCGCGCACCGGGCGGGGCAACCGCCTCAGATACCCGCGGCTCAGAGACATCCGTCATTCGATTAGGCTCCGTCCGGTGAGGCGCAAAAAGACGTCTTCGAGACTTGATCGGCGCACCAGGGATGTGATTGGGGTGAGACCGCGTTCGGTCAGCCGCACCAGTTCTGCTTCACCGTTGGCGCTGTAGATGAGGATGCGGTCGGGCAGCACTTCGCGGCGTTCGCCGATTCCCTCCAGCTGAGTGGCAATGGTGGCGTTGCGGTCGGAACCAAATCGCACCTCGAGCACTTCCCGGCTGGAATAGCGTCGGATGAGTTCGGCGGGCGATCCTTCGGCCATGATGGTGCCCTTGTCGACCACCACAAGCCGGTCACACAATTGCTCGGCCTCATCCATGTAGTGGGTGGTGAGCACCAGGGTGGTGCCCTGTTCTTTGAGCCGGAACAGTCGATCCCAGAGAATGTGCCTGGCCTGTGGGTCAAGCCCGGTAGTGGGTTCGTCGAGGAGCAGGATGCGGGGGTCATTCACCAGGGCGCGGGCAATGGTGAGGCGCCGTTTCATTCCGCCGGAGAGGTCATCAACCTTGGACTTGGCTCGGTCAGATAGTTGGGCGAATTCGAGCAGCTCATCGGCCCGTTTGCTGATTTGCGCACGCGGAATACCGAAGTAGCGACCATAAACGATGAGGTTGTCGCGTACACGCAATTCCATGTCGAGGTTGTCTTGTTGCGGGACAACGCCCAGTTGGGAACGGATTTGGGGACCATGGTTGTCGGGGT
>DASYMY010000203.1:0-2055 GCA_036008825.1 Glaciihabitans sp. | reverse complement strand
AACAACCGGCGGAATTGACCGACGTGGTCCCCGTGACCGGCGTGACCGGAGTGGCCGCCGCCGTGTTCAGACGCCATAGCGTCGTGATCCATCGCCTGATGGCTCACGATGTCAGGCGAGCTGACGGCTGCTTCCGGTTCTGGGGAATGCTGATCGTGTAAGTGGCTCATGAAACGAAACGTATACCCCTAGGGGGTATGAGTCAAGGGCGGTCCTGTGATTGACACCGTGCAGCGCACCGTGCCTAAGATGTATACCCCGGCAGGGTATTTATGAGGAGCAGTCATGCATGGTTACGTCGACAACAAAGAAGCCATTCTCAAACGCCTGAATCGTGCTGAGGGGCAGGTCCGGGGTATCCACCGCATGGTGGAAGAAGACAACTACTGCATCGATATCCTCACCCAGGTGTCAGCCGCAACAAAGGCCCTCGAAACCGTTGCGCTTGAGCTGCTCAATGATCACCTCACGCATTGCGTGGCAGAAGCCGCGGCAGTGGGTGGAGAGGTCGCGGACGCGAAGATCCGCGAGGCGTCAGCCGCGATCGCTCGACTTGTCCGCTCCTAAACCAACCCACCACAGAAAAAGAATCCCCATGTGCAGCTCTACTTCCGGCAGTAACGATCTCGGCCTCACCGACAAGAACCACGCGTGTGCCTGCGCTACCGAAAGTCATTCAGATCACGTTGACCACAGCGCCGCGTCAACTGTGCTCAGCAGCGACATGATCCGCGAGCACTTCGTCGTGCAAGGAATGACCTGCAACCACTGCGTTTCCAGCGTCACGAAGGAGGTATCTGCTATCGACGGCGTAGAGAGCGTCAGCGTGGACCTGAACGCGGGCGGACCCTCGAACATCATCGTGGTTAGCACCAAGCCGATCACCGTGGACGAAGTCCGCAGCGCGGTAACCGAAGCGGGTTATGAGCTCGTCACCGCCTAACGTGAGCACCCCCGAAGTTAGCGTGATTAACTCCACGCTTGCCCGCTCGGCGATGGCTGTCTCCTGTGACGACTAACCTTTCGCAGCGCCGTTATGCGACCGCCCAGTCCCAGCAATTGACCGAGGACGTGGGTTACCGTGGAAGATCCTAGGAGGTGACGTGATGGCTTTGGCGACAATCCGCGAACGGTTCCTCATGTCCACAGCCTTGAGGCGAACCATCGTTCTGCTAGTGCTTTCCTGCGCACTAATTGTGGGACTGCTCGCAATGCACACGATCGCCACCAGCGGACATGCCTCTGCGGGTGTGCAGAGTTCCATCGTCGGACACAGTGCTTTGGCCGATATCTCCATCGCGGGTGAGGGTCACAATTTTCCGCTTGTTACTGGCCCTAGCGCCGATGCATCCGGGGACTGCGATGGGTTGTGTAGCCCCTCGCACAGCATGGCTGCGCTGGCGTGCGTCCTTGCCCTCCTCGTCGGCATCCTGGTGGTGGGCGCTACCCGTCGCGTCTCGGTGCAGACTTTCCTACAACCGATAAGCAATCCGGTCATCGGCGCCTTTGGGCGATCGTTAGCGCGATCCCTACCGCCTCCCGATCTGCACATTCTCTCCATCAGTCGAGTCTGATCAGGACCCTACCCGTGACTCCACGGGAAGAGCCCGGCGCGCTTCCGCACGCCGTCCTGACCTTCACACCTCACTGAATGGAATTCCTACTCATGAACACAAAGCGCTTTACCCTCACTGCCGCGGCCGTAATCGCCGCGGCTCTCACCCTGTCGGCGTGCTCCTCCAACAATTCGGGCAGCGGCACGAACCCATCAAACGCGCCAAGCACGTCGTCATCGGCATCGTCCACTGACTTCAACGATGCCGATGTCACGTTCGCCTCGGGCATGGTCATGCACCACCAGCAAGCCATTGAAATGGCCGACACGTTCCTCCAAAAAGACGGGGTCGATGAGCGGGTACGCACCCTTGCCGAAAAAATTAAAGCCGCCCAAGAACCAGAGATTGACCTGATGAACGAATGGCTTGCTTCCTGGGGTGAGACGGGCGATTCGACAGAGTCGATGGAAGGTCACGACATGGGCGACATGTCCGGAAC
>DASYMY010000202.1:0-4035 GCA_036008825.1 Glaciihabitans sp. | reverse complement strand
ATGGACTTCGGAACCGCCCCCGCGATCCGAAGTGCGTTGCAGAGTGCTGTCGAACGGGCCCAATTGGGCTACCTCCCACCCGCGGTGCGGGCCAACCTCGCTGAGGCGACCGCGTACTGGTATCGCAGCAACTACGGCTGGGATATCCCCGTCGAGCGGATCCAACCGCTGCCCGACGTACTCAAAGGCCTCGAAGTGGCCATTACTTACTATTCCGCGCCGGGCAGCGCCGTGATTGTTCCAACCCCCGCGTATATGCCGTTCTTGACGATCCCGGAAAAGCTTGGGCGCACGGTCATCCGCGTTCCGATGATTCAAGACAGTGAGGGCCGGTATCACTACGATTTGGAAGCGGTGGATGCCGCGTTCGCGGCGGGCGCTGGCACTCTCGTCATCTGCAATCCGCACAACCCGCTTGGACAGGTGTTGGGGCGGGACGAGGCATTGGCGATTGCGGACATTGTTGCCAAGCACGGCGGTCGGGTGTTCTCCGACGAAATCCACGCCCCCCTCACCCCCAAAGAACGCACCCATGTACCGTATGCGTCGGTGAGCGAGGCGGCGGCCTCCCACACGATTACAGCCGTGTCCGCTTCCAAGGGCTGGAACCTGGCCGGCACCAAGTGCGCACAATTGATCCTGAGCAACGACGCCGATCTGGTGGCCTTCGAACCACACAAATTCGATATCTCGCACGGCGCCAGCACACTTGGCGCAATCGCCAACACCGCCGCGTACAGTGCGGGAGGGTCGTGGCTGGCCACCACCATTGACTATTTGGACGGCAATCGCGGGCACCTCACGCGTCTCATCGACGAGCACCTGCCTGGCGCGGTGTTTTTTCCGCCGGAAGCGACTTACCTGGCGTGGATCGACTGTCGGCCCCTGAACCTGCCGGATAACCCCGTCACGTTTTTCGCCGAACACGCGCTGGTTGTGGCCACTGACGGAGCGGGCTGTGGTGCACCCGGGTTTATCCGTTTCAACTTCGCCATGCCACGGCCGCTCTTGACGGAAGCCCTCAAACGGATGGGTCGCGCCGTCGCCATACACTCCGCGTAGTCAGCTGACACGCGTTCTATCGCATCACCACCTGTAGTGGTGATGTCCGTAACCGGTCGCGCCTGCGACCGCAGAAAGTGGGGAAACCATGTCCGACGAAATCCGTGCAGTAGGCCAGAAAGCTCTCGCTCAGGGCGCATCACCCATGCTGAAAGCATTTGGCGCGTTCAACTCCGCCGTAATGGAAAGCGATAGTGCCATCCCCCGCAAATACAAGGAACTCATCGCCATTGGTGTTGCCCTGACAACCCAATGCCAGGACTGCATCGCTGGCCACACCGCGGCAGCAATCACCGCAGGTGCCACTCAGGAGGAGCTTGCCGAAACCGTTCACATCGCAGCCGCCCTCCGCGCGGGAGGTGCCATGGTGCACGGTATGAAGTACGTGATGCCCGCAGCGGTTGAGGCGTCGAACCACTAATATAGGCGTGCGGCATAGCCGCGCCGCGAGCGTAGTTCAATGGCAGAACTCCTGCTTCCCAAGCAGGTAGTGCGGGTTCGATTCCCGTCGCTCGCTCCACTTTGTCTACGGAATCGCTGTCCGTTCTCAGGTAAATCGAGACTTTTCTCATCACGCTGAAGGCACTACTTAGGCACAAAGCCGTTCTGCGTCTTTTGTTCGGTCACCCGACGAGGCCTGTGTCCGTGAGTTAGTGGAGGTTGTGGAGAACACCGACAATCGAAGTCTTCGGGTGCCGGTAGAGGGAATCATCGAGTCGGTGAGAACGGATGAGTCATTTTCCGGTTCAGTCGAGGGTGGCTCGTTTCTTAGGTTAGGCTTACCAATATATCGAGGCCGTTGTGTCTTGTGCCCAGCCCACCAAAAAGAACTTTGGAATCCCATGCCAATTTCCCGCATTCTCGGCCTCAGCGCGGCCGCGGTTCTCACCGTCGGCCTTGCCGCCTGCTCCACCTCCGCTGCGGAGACTACTGACTCGGATTCGAGCGCCAGCGGGGCCTACCCCGTGACCGTTGAGCACGCGCTCGGCGAGACCACTATTGAGAAGCAGCCTGAACGGGTCAGCACGATTGGCTGGGGCAACCAGGATGTCGCGCTCGCGCTCGGCGTCGCCCCCGTTGGTGTTGATGACCAGACCTGGTCGATGGACGGTAGCGATGGGCTCGGCGTCTACGACTGGAGCCTCGATGTCTATGACGCGCTCGGCGCCGACGAGCCTGTGGTGTTCTCCACCGCAGATGGCACCGACTTTGAAGCGATCGCCGACACCCAGCCCGACATCATTCTCGCGGGCTACTCAGGCGTCACGGAGGAGGAGTACGCCACGCTGAGCGCGATCGCGCCGACCGTCGTCTACCCCGACGCCGCCTGGCTCACCCCATGGCGCGACGTCATCCTCACCGACTCCGCCGCTCTCGGGCTCGCTGACGAGGGCCAGGCGCTCGTTGACTCCCTCGACCAGCAGATCGCGGACGCCACAGCGGACTCCACATTCGAGGGCAAAAAGGCGGCGTTCTTCTATATGAGCGCAGCCGACCTCTCCACCATTTCGATCTATGGGCAAGGTGACTCACGCACGGCCTTCCTCTCCGATCTCGGCTTCGACCTTCCCGAGCTCGCCGGTGACGTCGACACCTTCTACCAGGACATCAGCGCCGAAAACGCTGATCAGCTGGCCGACGTCGACGTGATCGTAAGCTACGGCGACAGCGATGAGCTACTCAAGGCACTGCAAGCCAACCCCCTGTGGAACACGCTGACGGCTGTGCAAAACGGCGCTGTCGTCTCGGTCGGATCCGGCGATGCGCTTAGCGGCGCCGTCACGCCGACCGCGCTGTCGATCCCGTGGATGCTGAAGGACTACGTCGCCCTCCTAGACGGTGCCGTCGCGCTCGCGAAGTGACCTCAGTACAAGCGACGGTCAATGACCGCCGCCGCGCCCCCGCCACTCGGGTGGGGGCGCGGCGGCGCGCTTTGACGATTGTCGGCTTGATCCTCGGCGTTGGCATCGCGATCCTGCTTTCCCTAGCATTCGGGTCGCGAACCGTCTCGATGGCAGAGATAGTCGAGGGAGTGACCTCCTGGGCGCAGGGGCGCACGCCGGCAGAGATCGGAGCGATCGCGGTGCAGGAGCGTATCCCTCGCACTGTGCTCGCCGTCATGGCCGGTGCAGCGCTCGCGCTGTCAGGGGCGCTGATGCAGGCGATCACCCGCAACCCCATCGCCGACCCCGGCATCCTCGGAGTAAACACTGGCGCAGCGCTCGCCGTCGTGTGCGGAATCGCGTTCTTCGGTATCAGCTCGCCATACCAGTACCTCTGGCTCGCCCTCGGTGGCGCCATCCTGACAGCGATCTTCGTCTACAACGTCGGCTCGGTCGGACCCGGCGGCTCCACTCCTATCAAGCTCGCGCTCGCTGGAGCGGCGACTACGGCAGCGCTGTCCTCCCTGGTCAGCGCGGTGCTGCTGCCCCGGACCGCAGCTATGGACACTTTCCGCTTCTGGCAGGTCGGCGGCGTCGGCGGCGCCGACTTTGGCACAATGGCGGTCATAGCCCCACTACTTCTGGCAGGGACGCTAGTTGCACTCATCTGTGCACCCGCTCTGAACGCGCTAGCCCTCGGAGACGACGTCGCCGTCGGACTCGGTGTGCGCATCGGTCGCACCCGGCTGCTCGCCGCCGTGGCGGGCGTCGTGCTCTGCGCCGCTGTCACCGCGGTCGCCGGACCGATCGCCTTCGTCGGTCTTATGGTTCCGCATGTGGTGCGGATGCTCGTTGGTCCCGATCAGCGATGGATACTGCCTCTCTCGGCGTTTGGCGGTGCCATATTGCTGACGCTCGCCGACACAATCGGTCGCCTCATTGGCTACCCCGGCGAAACGGAGGCGGGGATCGTCACCGCGTTCGTCGGCGCCCCGGTCTTGGTTATCATTGCCCGCCGCAGCCGGATGAGGGCACTCTGACATGACGACTCACCCCGCAACGCCCACTTTTGCTGCGCGCTTGGCGCTGG
>DASYMY010000201.1:0-2486 GCA_036008825.1 Glaciihabitans sp. | reverse complement strand
GCACTATTGGCCGCTCTGGCTGCTGTGCACTGCGCCCTCGGGGAACACTGGCACCGTGTTGACCATCGACAGTCTCATCCGCGTTAATGGCGGGTTCCGTCGCAGGCGGGATCTGCGTGCGCACGGTATGAGTGACGGCATGATTCGAGCGGCGCTCGCCGCGAAGCGGATCTTTCGCGTGCGCCATGGCTGGTACTCGGTACCGGATGCGCCGGTGATGGGAATCCGAGCTGTGCGGTTGGGTGGGCGGCTAACGGGCATCGCAGCGTTGGAGAGTTATGGGCTGCGGGTACCCCATAACAAGGTTGTCGACATAGTGGTTCCTGCCGGGGCCTGCCGGCTTCGGAACCCCGAAGACCGCACTCAGCGTCTCGCTGCCAGCGCCATGATCAGGACCTCCGCGCCTGCGGCCGCTACGACACCCGCACCTGTGGCGCGGGTGCGTGTGCATTGGACAGACCCTCCCCGTCACAAACTCCGATCAACGTCGTGGCGAGTGTCGATCGATGATGCTCTCCTGATGGTTCTCTCAACCGAGTCCCGCGATGTCGCCGTCGCATGCGCCTGCGCGATCGCGAACCACAAACGGTGGCCACCGCAGCGGATGGACGCGGTATTCGCCCGCGCACCGAGCCGAGCCCAACGGTGGCGTGCACTCGTCAGCGCACTGGACGACTCCCACGGCGAAACCTTTGTGCGGTTGTGGCTCGGCGATGCGGGCATCGCGTGCGAGTCACAACCACAACTGGCCGGCATCGGGCGTCTCGACTTTCGCATCTCGCCCAACGTTTATGTGGAAGTGGACGGCGCCCAGCACGACGAGAACTGGACCGGAGGCACACCCAGCAGCTGGCAAAGCGACCGCAGTCGCGACATCGCCGTCACCATTCGCGGCGGTCGAGTGTTGCGATGGACATACCGACACCTGTATCGCCACTGGGCGAACTGTCTCGCAGCGGCGGAGCGCGCCCGCGCAGACGACGTGGAGCTCATTGCCAGACGGGAGAGGCATCCGCCCCTTCCTCGGTCTGTATTACGAACCCTGCGGCGCGCGCCCACCTGATGGATGGGGAAGCAGGGACGCGCCCGTCCAAGTGAACGGAGGCGGCTAGCTGGCCTCACGCATGCCAAACGCGCGTCGATACGCGGCCGGAGTGGTCTGCAGCACCTTGAGGAAGTGGTGCCGCATCACCGCAGAGGTACCAAAACCCGTCTCGGCGGCAATTGAGTCGAGCCCGTTGTCGGTCTGTTCGAGGTGTTGCTGGGCGCGGATGATCCGCTGCCGGTTAAGCCACGCAGCCGGGGTTGTGCCCATCTCCGCGCGGAACCGACGCGCGAACGTGCGCGGTGACATGTGCGCACGTTTGGCGAGTTGCTCAACGCTGAGGTCGTCAGCCAGGTGATCGAGCATCCACTGGGCGACCACCGAGAACGAGTCGCTGGAACTGTCATGCACGGGGGTGTCGATGTATTGCGACTGGCCGCCGTCGCGCTGCGGCGGCACCACCATCCGACGAGCTATCACGTTCGCGGCGGCGGCCCCGTGCTCCTTGCGCACAATGTGTAGGGCGGCGTCAATGCCGGCGGCGGTGCCAGCGCTGGTCACCACGTGGTTGTCTTCAACGAATAGGACGTCGGCATTGACGTTGGTGTTCGGGTAGCTGGCGGCGAGCTCGGCGGAGTGCATCCAGTGCGTTGTGGCGCGCCGTCCATCCAGAATTCCGGCTTCGGCCAGCACAAATGCGCCACTGCACACGCTCAGAATCCACGCGCCCCGAGCCTCAGCATCGCGCAACACCTGCAGAACACGCTCGTCGACACCGCGGTCAGACACGGCCGGAATCGCAACCAGATCCGCCGTCGCTGCCGCCTCCAACCCGGTCGAAATCACCATGTCGAAGCCCATGTTGGTGCGCACAGTGCCCGGATCCGCCGTCGCAATGGTGAATTCGAAGGATGGCCCACCCGTAGCGCTGCGGTCGATCCCAAACACCTCGCACACCACACCGAATTCGAAGGGGGCAACGCCTGGCATCGCAATAAGAACCACTTTCGAGAGCATGATGAGCGATTTCTCCTTCAAATTGTTCGGTCAATGTGCGGCCGGTTTATGCGTATGAATTGAGCGGATGCCTCGCGCCGCGAGTGCCGCCAGGGAATGGCAGAAACAGTGCGTTGTATGGCAATCCTGCCACTGTTGGCAGCAATTGCCAAGTCATAGATTTTCTGCCATGGAAGCATTTTTGGTAATTATCGCGGGACTGGGCATCTGGGCCGTTACGGCGACGACGTGGGATCTAGTGAGGGACGGTTATCGCCGGACCCCCACCGAACCTCACCGCGGCGAGTAACAGTCGACGGGCCGTCGCCCGGTGTTGGGGACAACGTCGCCGGGGTGTCGCCGTACCCGCTAGCGTTGCTCTTATGAGCTGGTTGGTTACGGGTGGTGCAGGTTATATCGGTGCGCATGTTGTTCGGGCGTTGGG
>DASYMY010000200.1:0-2403 GCA_036008825.1 Glaciihabitans sp. | reverse complement strand
TCGCAACCACGTTGCCGCTGCCGCTGCCGTACACAAGCACCAGCGCGCCGAGAAAGTTCAGGATGCCTGACAACCTGCGGCGCCGCCGCCATGTTTGAACTCGTCCTTGTGGCGCTAGCAGGTGTCGCGGCTGGAGCGGTCAATACAGCGGTGGGCTCCGGCTCTTTGATCACCTATCCGGTGCTCCTTCTCGCGGGTTTGCCCCCGGTGACCGCGAACATCACCAACACTATTGGGCTGGCTCCGGGGGCACTTGCTGGCGCGTGGGCGTATCGATTCGAGCTACGACGGCAGAGGCGCGCAATCGTGGTGCTGGTGCCGATTTCCATCGCAGGCGCGATTGCTGGAGCGAGCCTCCTACTCAGCTTGCCGAGCACTGCCTTCACCATCATCGTGCCTGTCTTGATTATCGCCTCGGCCTTACTGGTGGGGCTTCAGCCGCTGATGGTGCGACTGAGAGGGCGTAAGCGGCGAGAGGGCTGGGTGCCGCTTAGTTTGTCGATCGCGGGGGCAAGTGTGTATGGCGGCTACTTCAGCGCAGCGCAAGGGATCATCCTGCTCGGCATCCTGGGTATCTTTCGCGCCCCAGATCTCCAAGCTCAGAACGCATTGAAGAACCTTCTCCAGGCGGTGGTGAACGTCGTCGCGGCAACGTTCTTCCTCTGGACAACTTCGGTCAACTTCGTCTACGTCGTCAGTTTGGTGACGGGGTCATTGTTGGGTGCCCCGCTCGGTGCCTGGCTGGCTCGTCGACTGTCAGCAACGCTGTTCCGGTTAGTCGTCGTGATCATCGGCCTGTGCGTGGGGGCGTATCTGCTGTTGAGTGCCCGCTGACCACGCTCGATCGTACTGTGGACCCACCGATCCTGGCGTTATAGTTTATAGGATAACCGGTGTCACCCTGAATATGACGAACAAGGAGCAATAGTGACAGTTATCATCACGGCTGGAGCGGACCCGAAGGAGATGCCGTTTAGCCCGGCAATTGTGACGAATACGCACTCGCGCACAATCCACCTGTCGGGCTCGACTGCCTTCCCCCTGATCCACAAACATCCTCACGACGAGAACGAATTGACAGTGCCGGAAGGGCTCTACGACCAAACGGTGCGCACGCTCGAGAACATGCGGGCGGCGCTTGAGGCTGCTGGCGGGAAGATCACGGACATTGTGAAGGTGGTCATCTACAACACCAGGATGACGCAGCAGGACGAGGTGAATGTCGCGTACATGGAATTCTTTGGAGCGCATCGGCCCGCCCGCACGCATATCGGCGTAGCCAGTCTCGTGGGCAAGGGCCTTCTTGTGGAGATCGAGGCGACAGCGGTGGTCAGTGATTCCCCGGTCGAGACCCGGGAACGGTACTGATCTCGCACCCCAGGAGACACCCGGTCAGAGCCGCTCGGGACTCTTCTCCTCTGTGAAGAGACCGCGGCGGGTCGGAGGCAGAAGGCGTGGATGTGTGTCCACGGGTCCCCGTGGGAGGGGGACCCACTTCAGCGCCGAACCTGGGCACCGGCCTCTCATCGAAGTCTTGCCGCCGACACGCGCGATTGGGGCCTCCTGTGGCACCGCTCCGGGTGCAGCGCGGGCAATATCTTTGTGCGGTGGCCCTGGCCGCCCTCGCCCTGATCGTCGCGGTCATCTGGGTGGCGTCGCAGTCAACGCAAGCTAGAGGAGGCCCCGCTCGTGAGCTTCCTCGATCGTGGACAGCGTTGTGTGCAAGTGCTGCAGCGTGAGGGCCACCACCCCCTCGACGTCCTGAGCCTGGTAGAGCTTGACCAGCTGTGCGTGTTCAGCGTTCGACTCGGCTATCCGCTCCGGACTGGCGCTCAGCGACATGCTCACGTAAGCCGCAGCGCTGTCGCGCAAGCCACTGAGGATGCTGGAGAGGCGGCTGCCCTCGCCGGGACCGCTGAAACAGGCGTGGAATTGCCGGTTGAGTTCCACCCAGGTGGATAGGTCGTCTAGCCGCTCCATCTGGCGCCTCAAGTCGTCTGCTCGACTTAACTGCTCGGGGCTGATGCTCCCCATGATTCGGCGCACCATGAGAGGCTCCAGTGCCGTGCGGAGTTCGTAGAGTTCTCGCACTTCTGCCAAGTCGAGGCTTCGAACGAGCGCCCCCCGGTGGGGATCGAAGACAACCAAGCCTTCGGTCGCCAGGTCACGCAGGGCTTCTCGCACCGGTGTTATGCTCACGTCCAGCTGGCTCGCGAGTTCGCTTTGAACAAGATGCGTTCCGCCACTGAGCCGGCCATCCATGATCGCGTCGCGGAGGGACTTGAGTACATATTCGTGCACTGTTCGGGTGCGGGCAGGTCCGGCTATTTGGCCCAGTGACATAGTTCCCTTTCGGTCGAGGGTTTGATCCTAGTTCTCATGTACGACATCACAGTTTGGCTC
>DASYMY010000199.1:0-6794 GCA_036008825.1 Glaciihabitans sp. | reverse complement strand
CCTGAGCCGCGCCTCCTGGTTTTCCACCTTCCACGTCATCCTCGCGGTGAGAAATGCGGCAGTACAGGGCAGCTTGCTTTATTGGGTCTATTTACCCTTTTTAGCTTCCGTGTCGCCCGAGAGGGCGGCGATGAAGGCTTCCTGCGGCACTTCGACGCGGCCTACCATCTTCATCCGCTTCTTGCCCTCCTTCTGCTTTTCGAGGAGTTTGCGCTTACGGGTAATGTCACCGCCGTAGCACTTCGCGAGAACGTCTTTGCGCATCGCGCTGATGGATTCTCGAGCAATGATTCGGGCACCAATGGCGGCCTGGATGGGCACTTCGAACTGTTGACGCGGAATGAGCTTCTTCAAACGTTCCGTCATCAACACGCCATAGGCATACGCCTTATCGCGATGCACGATGGCACTGAAAGCGTCAACGGCTTCGCCCTGCAACAGGATGTCCACTTTGACGAGGTCGGCGACTTGTTCGCCCGTTGGTTCGTAGTCGAGGGAGGCATACCCAGCGGTGCGGCTTTTGAGCTGGTCGAAGAAGTCGAACACGATTTCACCGAGCGGCATTGTGTAGTGCAACTCGACGCGGTCTTCGCCGACGTACTCCATTCCCTGCATGGTGCCACGGCGGCCCTGGCACAGTTCCATCACGGTCCCCACAAAGTCTTTGGGGGTCAGGATGGAGGCCTTGACGATGGGTTCGCTGACGCTGGCAATTTTGCCGCCAGGGAACTCGCTGGGGTTTGTGACGGTGGTGGTGCGTTTGTCTTCCGTCATCACCTCGTAGATCACCGAAGGCGCCGTGGCGATAAGGTCGAGCCCAAATTCGCGCTCGAGTCGTTCGGTGACAATTTCTAGGTGCAGCAGTCCGAGGAAGCCACAACGGAAGCCGAAACCGAGAGCGACGGAGGTTTCCGGCTCGTAGACCAGTGCTGCGTCGCTGAGTTTCAGCTTGTCGAGCGCCTCACGCAGCACCGGGTAGTCGGATCCGTCGATGGGGTACACACCGGAGAACACCATCGGCATGGGTTCGGAGTAGCCCTTGAGCGGAGTTGCTGCCGGTTTTGCGTGACTGGTTACCGTGTCACCGACCTTGCTCAGTCGCACGTCCTTGACACCCGTAATGAGGTAGCCCACTTCGCCAACACCGAGACCCTGGGACGGTGTTGGTTCGGGTGCACTCACCCCAATTTCGAGAACTTCGTGAGCACTCTTGGTGCTCATCATCATGATTTTCTCGCGCGGCTTGAGGTGACCGTCGATCATTCTCACGTAGGTGATAACCCCACGGTAGGCGTCGTAGACGGAGTCAAAAATCATGGCGCGTGCTGCGGCGTCCGGGTCTCCCACAGGGGCCGGGATCATGGACGTTGCGCGGTCAAGGAGTTCGGGAACACCAACACCGGTCTTGCCGGACACCAGCAGGATGTCCTCCGGTGCGCAGCCAATGAGCCCCACAATTTCTTTGATGTACTTCTCGGGGTCCGCAGCCGGAAGGTCAATCTTGTTCAGCACCGGGATGATGGTCAGATCGTTTTCCAACGCCAGGTACAAGTTCGCGAGCGTTTGCGCTTCGATCCCCTGGGCGGCGTCGACCAGAAGAATGGCACCCTCGCAGGCGGCAAGCGAGCGAGATACCTCGTAGCTGAAGTCAACGTGGCCGGGGGTGTCGATCATGTTGAGGGCGTAGGTCTGACCATCGAGCTCCCACGGCATCCGCACCGCTTGGCTTTTGATGGTGATACCGCGTTCGCGCTCAATATCCATACGGTCGAGGTATTGGGCTCGCATATCCCGGTCGCTAACAACACCCGTGATCTGCAGCATACGGTCGGCCAAAGTCGACTTGCCGTGATCAATGTGGGCGATGATGCAGAAGTTGCGAATGAACGCCGGGTCGGTCGAGGCAGGCTCGAGGGCCTTGAGTGCGCGGGGAGACATTTGTGCAATTCTCCCACGGCGAGGGCACTCGGGCGCACACTCTGCCTGAAACCGGTGGGGTTTAGGTCAGATTGTTGGCCTAAACAACCACGGCAGGCAACGGCAGTTTGCTCAGCCCAGTGACGATGTCTTCTTCGCTTGCAGCCAGGCAGACCCTAATCCAGCCTTCGCCGAGGCGACCAAAGGCACTCCCGGGTGCCACCGCCACACGCTGGTACAGCAGAAAAGTTTGCGCCCACGATGCCACGTCTCCCCCGGAGGCGTGGCTGACGTCGATCCAAAGATAGAAGGCGCCGTTTGGTTCTAAATAGCGGATGCCTCGTTCGTCAAGAATTTTGCGCGCCAAGGTGATGTTCTGCCGGTAGTGTTCCCGCGCCGCCACCACATGGCTGTGATCCCCCGTAATGGCGGCAATGGCCGCGTATTGGGCGGGAGTGTCAACACAGCTGATCGATGCTTCCTGCACGGTGCGCATGGTGTCGGCAAGGCCAGGCGGGGTCACCAGGTAACCCACCCGAATTCCGGTCATGGCGTACGTCTTCGACAAGGAGAAGGCACTGAACACCCGTCCGTCCTTGTCGAGACTGGCCATACTCACATGCGGTTCAGCCCAAGTGAAGTACTCGTACACCTCGTCGCTGATTACCCAAATGTCGTGGCGGTGGGCAAAGTCGACCAGTTCCTGAAGCCGATCCTCCGGAATGACCGTACCCAGCGGGTTAGAGGGCGAGTTCACAATAATCACCCGGGTACGGTCAGTGACCAGGTTGTCGAGCTCTTCAATATTCGGCAAAAAACCGTTCTCGGGCCGCAGCGAGTACGGGATCGGCACAGCGTTCAGCATCCGCGCTGTCATGGTGAACGTGGTGTACCCGGGGTCGGGGATCAGCACCTCGTCACCGGCACCGAGAAGCAAGTGCATGGCCTGATGAATGCCCTGGGTAGCTCCCACGGTTACCCAGACCTGCTCAACGTCGACCCGCATCCGGTTTTCGCGAGCGAGCTTTTCCACAATTGCCTGGCGAAGAGGAGGGATACCGCCGTTGTCGGTGTAGTTCGTTTCGTCGTCGTCCCATGCCTGCTTCGCTGCGGCGGCAATATGCGGCGCGACAGGAACGTCGGGCTCCCCCACAGCGAGAGAGGTGATCCCATCAAGCTGCAACGCCAGATTGAAGATACGGCGAATGCCCGAAGCCGGAACGAGGGAAATATGCGAGGCGAGTGACGGCATGACCTAACGCTACCCCCACCCTGGATTCC
The DNA here is from genome assembly GCA_036008825.1 of Glaciihabitans sp. Lineage (GTDB taxonomy): Bacteria > Actinomycetota > Actinomycetes > Actinomycetales > Microbacteriaceae > Glaciihabitans. Next base: position 3,596 of record DASYMY010000199.1, on the reverse strand, counting down.
CGGGCTTACGGCGTGGTGTGCGGGCCAATATCACCGTCGACCCGAATACTATTCAAAGAAAGTGGCTCGGTTGGTCCGAGCCGATTGCCGGAATGGGCTCCCAACTGGTAATGTTTCCTGTTGGCTTGCGCGCACCGTTCCGTAAGGCACGAATCGCGATCGCGGCCGAGAATTGGTATCTGATTCTTATCCTCGGCTGCCTCCCACCATTTACGTAAACGAAAAGGTTATTCACGTGGCAAATATCAAGTCGCAGATCAAGCGAATTGGCACCAACAAGAAGGCTCAGGAGCGCAACAAAGCGGTCAAGAGCGAGCTGAAGACGGCTATCCGCACCACGCGTGCTGCGATCACCGTTGGCGACAAGGAGCTGGCAGTGAACTCCCTCCTCGTTGCAGCGAAGAAGCTTGACAAGGCAGCCAGCAAGGGTGTCATCCACAAGAACCAGGCTGCGAACCGCAAGTCGGCCATCGCCCGCGCGGTTGCTGCTCTGTAACATTCCGCAGCTCCACAGCATTCAGCGCCCATCCCGTTCTCGGGATGGGCGCTTTGTGGTTAAGCCGGATGACGGTGATTAGGCGATCGGTGACTCGGCGATAATCGTCAGCCGCGTCGGCTGACCTCACCGATCATGCGTTCTAATGCGAAGACGGGATCCCTGCCCGCGCCTTTGACCTGAGCGTCGGTTTCGGCGAGAAGCTCAATCGAACGACCGAGTCCTTCGTCGCTCCACCCTTGCAGGTCGCGCCGAGCCCGATCAACCTGCCACGGCGCCAACCCAAATTGCTGCGCCAGTTGCCCGGAACCGCCCCGGGCTCCGGAGATTTTTGCCATCATGCGCAGTTTGGCGGCGAAAGCCGCCACCATGGGTACCGGGTCGGCACCAGAGGCCAGAGCATGCCGCAGCAGAACCAGGGCTTCGCCGCGGCGCCCGGCAATTGCTGCATCCGCCACTTTGAACGCATTGGTTTCGACACGGCCGGAATAGTACTTCTCGACCGTCAGTTCGGTGATCTCTTCGCTGGAGTCAGCGAGCAATTGTTGGCAGGCGGATGCCAGTTCCGCGAGGTCATCCGAGAATGCAGACACCAGTGCACGCAGCGCACTGGGGGTAATGCGACGTTTTTTGTCGGAGAACTCGGCTGCGGCGAACTCCAGCTTGTCGCTGTCTTTTTTCAGTTCGGCGCAGACCACTTCGACGCCGTCGCCCAGGCCACCGCGGATGGCGTCGAGGAGCCGTTTGCCGCGGACGCCGCTGGCGTGGCGGAGCACGAGGTAGGTGTCATCCGCCGGATTTTCGAGGTAGGCAAGTGTTTCGGTGAGAAACGCGTCGGTGCATTTCTCCACGTTGCTCACCCTGATCAGAAGGGGTTCTGCGAACAGGGAGGGGCTGGCGAGGGTGATCAACTGGCCGGGCGCATACCCGTCAGCTTCGATATCGCTCACTTCAAGACTGGGGTCTTCGGCTCGCAGCTGTGTTCTCAGCAGGTTCAGTGCCCGGTCAGCCAGGAAGCCCTCCGGTCCGGAGACCAGAATCACGCGGGCAGGGCGAATCGCTTTCCACGCAAGTTGGGGAATTTTGGTCGCCGTCTTTTTGGCAGCAGGTTTGGCAGGCACAGTGTCCCCTTTCCGTGGCAAGCCTAATCGTCGCCGGTGACAGCCGGTCGCTCCGACCACACCGTTATGGTTCCGGGGCTGCCAGTGGCAAGAAGGATAAGGCCACCCGTGTCGGTGCGCAGCGGCGTCGTTCCGGCGGCGGACAGGATGCTGAGGATGCGCGGTGCGGGGTGACCGTACCCGTTGTCGGCCCCAACACTGATGATGCCAAGGCGCGCGGAGAGAGAGCTGTACAGGGCGAAGCTTTGGTCGGCGGAACCGTGGTGGCCAACTTTTACAACGTCAACCTGGCCACGGTTGGGGTTCAAACTCAGCACTCTGGTCTGCTCTTGCTCGCCGAGGTCGCCAAGAAACATCGCGCTCAGGCAGCCGGTATGGCAGTCCGCTGCGGGGTAGAGGTGCATGGTGACGCTGGTTTCGTTGCCGGGCTCTAGGTATCCCAGTTGGGTGGGCGGCCACAGCACATCCCACCGCAGCTCGCCCAGCATTCCGCTGTCGCCGGCGTGCGCCATCTGCACACGAGCGCCGCTGCTCTCCAGTTCTCTCAGCAGTGCGGTATCAGCTCGCTCCCCCGGTGGCCCTGCCCAGACCTCCGCCACGCGGCCGAGGACCGCGCTGGTTCCCCCCACATGGTCGAGATCAAAGTGGGTGAGCACCAGAAGGTCGATCTTCGTCACTCCGAGGTCGTCGAGGCAGCTGGCCAAAGCCTCCGGTTCAGGGCCGGTGTCGATGAGGGCGGTCAGGGAACTGCTGCGCACCAGCACGGCGTCGCCTTGACCGATGTCGCAGGCGGCGAACGTCCAGTTGGCGGGCCGTCCCAGCTGAGTGGCAAGGTGGCCCCCACTCAGTACTCCCACCACAGCAGCAATCAGGATCGCCGCGGCCCACACATACCATCGCTGGGCACGCCGCGACAGCGGAATAAGGAAGACAGCAATGAGCAGACCGGTGATCACCGCAAGGCTCAGAGCGCCCAAAACGGATCCTGGCCACGGCACCCGGGCCAGCGGAAGATCACTGAAGAACCGAGCGGTGGCGCCAATAAAAGATGCGGGCAGCCACGCCACCGCGATGCCGACCTGCGCGAGGGCGGGAAAAACCGGAACAAGAACGCAGGATGCCAGACCAACAATGGTGGCAATCGGAGCGGCGGGGGCGGCGAGGATGTTGGCGATCACGCCGAAGGCGGGAACTGAGGGCTCCAGTAAGACGAGAACGGGTTGGCAGGCCAACTGCGCAGCCAGCGGTACTGCGATGATCGCACCGAGCCACAGAGGCATCACTCGAGCCAATCGTTTCGCCAGCGGGCTGGCCATCAATAACAATGCTCCGGTTGCCAGAACGGAGAGCACGAACCCGTAGTTGCGGGCCAGCCACGGATCGGTGACCAGCATTCCGAGTACCGCGCAGGCCAGAACGGGTAGTCCCTGGATGGGTCGTCCCGCCGCGTAAGCGATGAGTACTAGCGTGGCCATCACTGATGCGCGCAGCACACTGGGTTCCGGGGTGACCAGTACAACAAAAGCGCTCAGTACCGCCACGGATGCCACCACTCGCCACAGGCGGGACAAACCAATCGCGGCACCACCGAGCAGGATTAGGCCAACCACAATGGCGCAATTGGCACCGGATACTGTCTCCAATAGGGGTGGGACAGATAATGCGCCCTGCTGTATAAACGGAAGGACTATTTAGGTGAACTTTCTAAGCCCAAGAAATCTCTATCCGCCGCCCACAATGCGCCACACTCAAATCGGTGTGTCGACTCATAACCAGACGGAAACGCTACCGAAGTTCTGATTCTCCGCCCCAACCAGACGAAAGGTGTCAGCAGAAGAGGACACGATCAGGAAGCTATCTCAGGTTATATTCAGTTGCGAAAACAGCGCTAGTACCCCCACAAATGCCGCTCGCGCGTTCGAACGGCTGTGCACTATCGCCGACAGCTGGTCTTCTCTTCATCGGAGATGCCCGGTGGC
>DASYMY010000198.1:0-20206 GCA_036008825.1 Glaciihabitans sp. | reverse complement strand
CGATAGCGAGCCCGGCGACGGGGGCGATGGGCAAAAAGACGTGTTTCCAGTCGCTCAGCAGGTGCTGCTTTGCGGTGACAATCCAGGCCAGCCAGACAACCAGTGCGAGCTTGACGAGCTCGGAGGGCTGAGCGGTGAACCCACCGATACGAATCCAGTTCTGGTTACCGCCGTAGCCGTAGCCCAGTCCTGGGACAAACACCAGAAGCTGCAGGAACGAGCCCAAACCAATGGCAGGCCAAGCCCATCGTTTCCAGAAACTGATGGGCATCCGCGAGGCGACGAGCATCAGCGGGATTCCGATCAGCGCGAAGGTGCCCTGGCTGAGAAACGAGGAAAAGAATTGGCGGTCTCGGGAAATGGACTCAACCGACGACGAGGAGAGCACCATGATGAGCCCAAAAACCACCAGGAACAGGGTGGTCCCGAGAAGCAGAAAGTAGTTTCCCGTCTCTGCGCCGAACACCCGTTTGACGGAAACAAGCGCGCCAGCGGTGCGGTGCGAATGCTGTTCGTTGTCGGTCTTCGACGGTTTAGTGCGCGGGGTGCGCGGAGTCGGAGTCGCCATCCGCGTCCCCTTCCTGCTCGTTCAATGTGATGTGGTTCCTGACGGCGTCAGCGAACCGGGTGCCGCGATCGCCGTAGTCGGAGAATTGGTCCATCGACGCCGCAGCGGGCGCAAGAAGCACAACATCCCCCGGTTTGGCGACCTGCGCCGACAGCGTGACCGCCAGCGGCATCACCTCACCAGTGTCCGCGGTATCGACCTCATATAGGGGCAGTTCCGGCGCGTGTCGTTCGAATGCCAGCCGCAGTTCAGCTCGATCGACACCGATCATAATTGCGGCACTGAGCCGAGAGACGTGGGAGCGCACCAGCTCGTCGACGTCGACCCCTTTGAACAGCCCACCAACGATCCACACCACCGAGTCAAACGCTCGTAGCGAGGCAGCCGCTGCGTGCGGGTTGGTCGCCTTCGAGTCGTCGATCCACGAAATATTGTTGTGGGTGACAATGTGCTCGGTACGGTGGGCATCGAGCTGAAAACTCATCAAAGCCGAGCGGATGACCGCTGGCGCGACATCCATCGACCGCGCGAGTGCCGCTGCCGCGAGCACGTTCGCCACGTTGTGTGGTGCGCCCAGCCCAACGCCGACGAGATCGTCGCGGGTAGTGATCTCCAGCGCTGTGGTGTGACGTTCGGCCAGAAAGGCGCGGTCGCACAAAATGCCGTCAACAACTCCGAAGTCGCTCGGGCCAGGTGCGTCAAGGCCAAACCCAATAGCGCGGCATCCGTCAATAACTTCGGCGTCTTCGACGAGCCGCATGGTGGCGGCATCCGCTCGGTTATAGATTGCAGCGATTTGGGTGTTGGTGTACACGCGACCTTTGGCGAGGCGGTATTGCTCACGCGAGCCGTGCCAGTCAAGGTGATCATCGGCAATGTTCAAGCACACGCTGGCCCATGGGCGGAGGGTGCCGTTGGGAGTGTGATTGAGCCAGTGCAGCTGGTAGCTCGACAGCTCGACGACAAGAACGTCGAATCCGGCGGGGTATCGCACAGCGTCTAGCACCGGAATTCCGATGTTGCCCACCGCGGCAACACGTTTGCCGTCGGCTTCCAGAAGATGGGTGGTCAGCTGGGTTGTAGTTGTTTTACCGTTCGTGCCGGTGATGAGAATCCACTCGGCAACGGGAGTGACCTTGTCACGAACACGCCACGCCAGTTCGATGTCGCCCCAGATCGGAATGCCCTGCTCGGCAGCCCACATCAGGATTGCGTTATCCGGGTGGAACCCCGGTGAGACCACCAGAAGCTCGGGGGCGAAATCGACCAGCTCGGCCGGAACCCTGCTGACATCCGTTTCGAGGTAGCTACCGCCAATAACCTCGAGAAGCTTCTTCTGTTCGTCTTTGGCAGAACCGGCGACCACAAGAACCCGGCTGCCCAGTTCAACCAGGGTGTCGGCAACAGCAAAACCGGTCACCCCAAGGCCGAGGACGGCAACACGCAGCCCCGACCAGTCGGAATGCCAACTGGTGAGGTCTTCGACATTTTTCACGATGCTTGGATAACCCATTCGAGGTAGAACAATCCGACACCAACGGCAACGAACATCCCGGCGATGAGCCAGAAACGCACCACAACGGTGATTTCAGCCCAGCCCTTGAGCTCGAAGTGGTGATGGAGGGGGCTCATGAGGAAGATCCGTTTGCCCTTGGTGATTTTGAAGTAGGCGCGTTGCAGGATTACCGAACCGGTGACGATGAAGAACAGGCCGCCGATGAGTACCAGAAGCAGTTCGGTGCGGCTCATGATGGCGAGCCCCGCGAGGGCGCCACCGAGTCCGAGCGAGCCGGTGTCACCCATAAAGATCTGGGCAGGCGAGGTGTTCCACCAGAGGAATCCGATGAGACTTCCAACGATGGCGGTGGCAACAACGGCGAGGTCCAGTGGGTCCCGCACGGTGTAACAGAGGTCTCGCACGTCCTGGTCGAGATTGTCGTTGAAGCAGGACTGGTTGCTTTGCCAAAACCCAATAAAGATGTAGGCGGATATCGCAACGATCAAGGCGCCGGTCGCTAGCCCGTCGAGACCATCGGCCACGTTCACACCGTTGGAGGCGCTGACGATGATCACCGTGGACCAGAGTGCGAAGAGCACAACTCCCACGACCGGTCCCCAGAACATCAGATCAAGCCATTCGATGTCTCGAACCCCTGAGATAAAGGTAGAGGCCGGTGTCAGGTTGTTGTCGTCAGGGAAGTTCAGGGCCACTGCGGCGAAAATGGAGGCAACAACTACCTGGCCGGCGACTTTCGCCCACCCACCGAGACCCAGGCTGCGCTGGTTGCGGGTCTTCAAGAAGTCGTCGATAAAACCAACGAATCCGAGTCCCACCATTAGGAACAAAACGAGCATGCCCACGAGGGTCCACGGAACACCACCAACGAGGTGACCTACGAGGTACCCAAGACACGTGCCCACAATGATGACAATTCCACCCATGGTGGGTGTTCCCCGCTTGGAGTGGTGGGACTGGGGGCCGTCGTCACGAATGAACTGGCCCCACTTCAACCGTTTGAACAGTTTGATAAAGACAGGGGTAAGGAAGAGCGTGAATGCGAGCGAAAATGCTCCGGCTACGAGTAGTGCGATCACGCGGTTACACCACCAAGTCGGTCTCCAAGGAAACGAAGCCCCGCGGACTTCGAAGATTTAACGAGCACTACGTCCCACTCCCGGAGTTCTTCACGAAGCACAGCGTATGCCTCGTCGGCCGTGGGGACGAGCATTGATTCGCCATTCCAGGAACCCTCGAGGCCGGCCGCATTGTGAATGTGCCTGGCAGCGTGTCCAACGACGATCAGTTTTTGCACGTTCAGTCGCACAGCCATGCGCCCGATTCTGTCGTGCTCCTCGTCAGCGAACTCTCCCAATTCGGCCATCTCACCAAGAACGGCGACGGAGCGCTCCCCCGGCCGGAGGATCTGGGCGAGTGTGCGCAGCGCTGCCGCCATCGAGTCGGGGCTCGCGTTGTAGGCATCGTTGATCACAACAACACCATCGCCAGGGGTTAATACTTCCATTCGCCAACGCTCGGCGCGGGGTACGGCTTCGAGCGCCGCAATGGCAGCATCGCGGTCGATTCCCAATTCATCGGTGACGGACAGGGCCGCGAGGGCGTTGAAGACGTGGTGCTCGCCGAGGATTCGAAGTTGCACTGGGGTTTCTGTGCCAGCGGTCGCCAGTGTGAAGGAGGTTCCGGTCGCGGTGGCGTCGATGTTGCGCGCTACCGTCTGAGCGGTTTCGCTGACACCGAAGTAGCGCACACGAGCGTTTGTGCTGTTCGCCATGGCGGCAACACGATTGTCATCGATGTTCAGGACCGCAACGGCAGACGCTGGAAGTGATTCCACAATTTCTGTCTTTGCACGCTGAACGGCGTCAATTCCACCGAACTCGCCCACATGAGCCAGTCCAACCTTGAGCACAACGGCGATATCCGGACGCGCGATTTTGACCAGGCGAGCGATCTCGCCCGACCCGCTGGCGCCCATCTCAACGATGAGGTATCGAGTGTTGTAGTCGATTCCGAGCATCGAAATCGGAGCACCGACCTGGTTGTTGAACGAGCCCTGCGGGGCGACTGTTGGCGCCTGCGCTGACAGCATCGCGCGCAACATATTTTTGGTTGTGGTTTTGCCGTTTGATCCGGTGATCCCAATAACGCTGAGGGTTCCTGCAGACCGCACTCGTTCTACTACGGCGGTCGCTAACGCGGCGAGAGCGTCAAGGCCCACGGCCACCACAATGTGGGGAACAACGATATCTAGTGGGCGCTCGCTGATGACGAGGGAGGCACCGGCGGTCACGGCGTTGTCGACGAAGAGGTGACCGTCGGTGACTTCTCCCGGCAGGGCGAAGAAGATGGAGCCGGAGCTCACCAGTCGGGAGTCGGTTTCGACGGTTCCCGCGACACGAGTTGACTCGGTGTATTGCGAAGCGGCGGGCAACACCAAGTCGCCGGAGACAATCGAGGTGATCTCCGCGAGGCTAAGTTCAATCATTCCCAGCCCGCCTCTCGGAGAGCGGCGCGTGCTTCATCGCGTGCAGAGTAGGGGGTGCGTACTCCGGCGATATCGCGGTAATCCTGATGTCCGGGGCCCGCCCACAGGATGGAGTCCCCTTCGCGGGCGAGGGAGACGGCGCGCCGAATAGCTTGCTCCGGCGGGCTGACTTCATACGTCTCGGGCTGGTGTTCGGCCAAGCGAGCGCCTTCAAGCAATGTTGCCCTGATGGATGCTGGGTCTTCGAATCGCGGGTGGTGGTCGGTGACAATGAGGATGTCCGATCCGTCCGCAGCCACGCGCGCCATTTCGTGCCGTTTGGTGGTGTCGCGGTCGCCGTCGGCTCCGAACACCATGATGGTGCGCCCGGTTGTGAATTTGCGAACGGCGGCAAGAGTGTTAAGGAAAGCGTCGGCGCTGTGCCCAAAGTCGACGTAAACGGAGGGACCACGGTCACCCGAAACCCGTTCGGTACGGCCGGGTAGGTACGCGTCAATACCGCCCTTGTCTTCAAGAGCCTGCCCGATTGCTTCAAGTTCAAACCCGGACTCAACGAGCATCACAATGGCCAGGGCTGCGTTGGCAGCCATGTGCCAACCAATCAGCGGCACTCGTGTGGTGAGGGTGCGGTTCTCGGGGCCGCTCAGTTTGAATTCGGTGTAGGTTGCCTGCTCATCGGTGATGGTCACCATCCACTCGGCCTCAACCCCGGGGGTCGTTGAGATCGTGGTGACAGGAATACGGGATTCATCAACTACGCGATGTCCCCAGTCGGTGTCGAGTGAGACGACACCGCGTCGCGCCCGATCAGGCTGGAAGAGCGGCAGTTTGGCGAGGAAGTATTCTTCCATGTCGGCGTAGTCATCGAGGTGGTCGTGGCTGAGGTTGGTGAAGGCTGCGACGTCGAAGACGATTCCGTCGACGCGGTTGCGGCTCAGAGCCTGAGCGCTGACTTCAATGGCTACAGCGCGCACATTGCTTTCCCGCATACGGGCGAGGAGCGCATGCATTTCACTGGCCTCGGGCGTGGTCAGTCTGCTCACAACGGTCAAGTCGCCAATGTGACGCTCGGCGGTTGAGCTGAGGCCCGTCACGAGTCCGAGCTGCTTGAGAATTCCCTCAAGTAGGTAGGAGGTAGAAGTCTTCCCGTTCGTTCCGGTTGTTCCGAAAAGCAGGGGCGGGTGTTCCGCTGTGCGGTATACCCATGACGAGATTGCGCCGAGGGCCTCGCGGGGGGACGAGACCAAAACGATGGGCAATCCGCTATCTTTGGCAAGTTTCGCGCCAGCGGCGTCGGTGAGCAACGCGACAGCACCGCCAGCTTTTGCCGCCTCGGCGTAACTGGCACCGTGACTGTGGGCGCCCTGAATGCCTACGTACAGGTCTCCTGGGTGCAAATCACCCGTGCTCAGGGTCACTCCGGTGATCTCGACCCCGTCGAGGGATCCGATGGTATCGAGTTCGAACTCGTTGACGAGTCCAGCAAGCGATCGGGCGGAAGGATGTTCCGGTCGAAGAACAAGGGGGATCCGAGCGGTCACGCGTTTCTCATTTCTTACGGTCTCACTCACCAGGTCAACGGGATATCGGGAGCTGGCGTGCTGGACGGAACAACACGGTACTTCATAAGCACCTGCGTCATAATTTGCTGGAAGGTCGGCGCAGCGGCGGCCGAGGTCTTTATCGTATCGGGCATACCAATTGTGGCGACAACCGCATACTCAGGATTGTCGGCGGGGGCGATGCCTGCGATAGACACAATACGCTCTCCCGAGTACCCGCTACCGTCGGCAGCAGCCACCTCAGCGGTTCCGGTCTTGGCAGCGACCCGGTACCCGGGAATCGTCAACTGCTTAGACAGCCAACCGTCGGTAACAACGGTTTCCATCATTTTGACCGTTTCATCCGCTGCATATTCGCTGACGACGCGCTCCCCCTCGGTTGACGGAACGTTGGTGACGGTACCGTCGGCTTGCTCGCAACCTTCGATAAGGGTCAGCGGCATTTTCACGCCACCGTTACCGAGGGTCTGGTAGATGCTGGCTACCTGAGCGGATGTCGCGCTCATGCCTTGACCAAACTGTACGGTTTTGTCGGTGATCGGGTCCCAACCGGATGCCTCACGCAGCACACCGGCGGACTCTCCATTGAAGTTCACGGCGGTTTCGCTACCAAGCCCAAATTTCAGCATGTAGTCCCGCCGGGCCTCAGCAGACAGCTCCTCCGACATCATCGAGATTCCGATGTTCGACGAGTTCATGATGATGCCCGCGGTGGTGAGCCGCAGATCTCCATGGTCAAAGGAGTCGCTGATTGTGCCACCCGCGACGCGGTAGGCGCTCGGCACCGTGAACTGGGTGGTGGGGGTGAGCACGTTAGCGTCGAGCAGCGACGCGACCGTCATGGGCTTGATTGTGGAGCCTGGTTCGTAAGGGCTACTAAAGGCGAGGGAACCAAGTGCGGTGCGCTCGGCTGAACTGACGTCGTTGGGGTCAACAGTTGGGTAGTCGGCGACCGCCATCAGGTGCCCGTCGGAGACCCGCACAACGATAGCTGTTGCCCAGTCGGCGCCAACCGCGACGGCCTGCTTTTCGAGCGCTTCCTGCGCGAAGTACTGAAGATCACGGTCAATGGTCAGACGAATCGTTCCGCCATCTTTGGGTTCCGTTGCGGTGACGGTGCTGCCGGGGATACGCACTCCGTCGGAGCCACGTTCGTAGGTCGACATACCGTTGGTGCTGGCGAGGCACTCGTCCGCGGTCAGCTCTACGCCGGCCTGCGGTCCATCGGTGCCGATGAATCCAACGAGGTTGCCGGCGATAGCTCCATTGGGATAGGTACGGCTGGGACGCAGTTCGTTGGACACCCATGGGATCGACAGTTCCCGAACGGCGGTGAAGACGTCAAGCTTCACGCCCTGGATCAGGTAAGCAAAGTTGCCCTCCGCATTTGCGGCGATGGGTGCTTTCAGCTCCTCAACGCTTTGACCGGTGAGGGCCCCGATCTCCGCCAGCGCCTCATCGACCGAGATCGTCACTCGCTCGTCGTCGACAAGGCGATCAAACTCTTTGACATCGCGAGGAGAGACAGTGATGTCAAAACGGTCAACGCTATCGGCGAGTACGACGCCATTGGTGTCAACTATTTCGCCTCGTGTGCCGTATGTCGTCAGCGGTAGCGAGCGGTTGGAAACAGCTGCGGCGCTGAGCTCGCTGGCGCGCACCACCTGAATGTCGATCAGCCGAATGGCGAAGACGGTGACAATCGCAAACACCGCGATGATGGTTAGTGCAAGCCGTGCACGTGTGCTGCGGGTCGTGTTCACGCCGATGTCCTTTCGCCCTGCGGGGTTGGCCAATATGGTTTCGCCCAGTCAGTCGTAGCCGCGTTTCCGCAGCTCGGGGCACAGGATCCTTGCTGGGGCTACGCCCTAGTGGGTTACCGGGGACGGCAGTGTAGCTGCGTTAGACGGTACAGACGAGGTGGCCTCGGTTGCAGCAGGCGCGCCCGCAACAACGGAGGTCGAGGGTCCGCCCAATGCGGACTCTCCTGCAGCAGATGCGCTTTCGGTGCCAACGGCTGTGCTCGATTCTGCGGCAGCGGCAGCAAGAACGGCGGCTTCTTCTGCGGCAAGTGAGGCATCCCCAATAAGCGGAAGCCCGGTGAGGAGAGAGTTAGCAATCCGTGAGCCGTCAACCGTCGATGCGGTCGCTGCAATCGCTGCACCCGTAATCGAACCTGTCTCGAGGCTGATGTACGCGGGAGCACTTGTGCCCACCATGCCCAGCTTCTGTGCGTTCGCGGCCAGGTTCTGGCTCGATGCGGCCAATTCCAGCTGCTCGTTCAGCGACCCTTCCACCCGTCCCAGGTCGCGCTTCTCGACCAGCAGGCTGGAGATCTGGTACGCCCCGTTGGACAACGCGATGCTCAGCAGCAGCTGCGCAAGGAAGATACCGAGCAACCCGCCCACTGCGATCAGGGCGTAGGCCAGTCGGGGGCGTGCTCGCCGCTGTTCGCGGGACGTAACAATCTCGATCCGACGAGGGTTCTCCGTCTCCCGTGGAGAGGTGAACGGCAGGGTGTGGGCGAGATTGGTGCTCATGCTGTCCTCAATCGTTCGACGGCGCGGAGTCGAACGGGTGTCGCGCGGGGATTGGATGCTCGCTCGTCGTCTGAGGCCTGTTCGGCACCTCGGACGAGCAACTTCAGTTCTGGACGGTGTTCAGGAAGTTCGATAGGAAGACCTGCGGGGGCGGTCGAGCTGGAACGCGTTGCGAGAATTCGCTTCACAATGCGGTCCTCCAACGACTGGTATGCGAGAACAACCATGCGTCCGCCCAGTTCGAGGCTGTCGATAGCAGCAGGAACGGCGCGCGACAGAACGCTCAGCTCCTGGTTCACCTCAATGCGTAGTGCCTGGAAGACCCGTTTCGCAGGGTGACCGGAACGTTGAACAGCGGCGGGCGTCGCAGCGATGATCAAGTCAACGAGCTGCGCGGACCGAGTGAAGGGTGCAACCTCGCGGGCCTGCACAATCTTGCGGGCGTAACGCGGTGAAAGCTTCTCTTCGCCAAATTCGTAGAAGATTCGGCGCAGGTCTGCCTCCGAGTATTCCGCAAGGATTCGCTCAGCCGTCAACGGTGAAGTCGAATCCATCCGCATATCCAGTGGAGCGTCTTTGGAGTAGGAGAAGCCGCGTTCGACCTGATCGAGCTGAAGAGACGAGACACCGAGATCAAAAAGAATCCCTGAGACGGAAGGGATACCTAAGGAGGTAAGTGCCTCCCCGATCTGGTCGTACACGGTGTGGACAAGCTTGACCCGCTCACCAAACGGAGCAAGACGCTCCCCCGCGAGTCGAAGAGCAGCGGGGTCGCGGTCAAGTCCAACCAGCGTCGCCGTCGGGAACCGGGTGAGTAGAGCTTCCGCATGGCCACCCATACCGAGGGTGGCGTCCACAACGACTGCCCCATCACGGGTTAGTGCTGGAGCAAGTAATTCAATGGTCCGCTCGAGAAAGACCGGCGTGTGCAGCGAAGAAGTATCGACCATGGCAGTCAGGGCTACCCCTGAGCATTGATCCCCATCCATTCCTTTCCTGACACCGGGGAAGGGATGTCAGGCGAGTGAACGGCTGGGAGTCAACAATCAGGCGCTAAAAGAGCCCCGGGATCACCTCCTCTGTGGTGTTGGCAAATTCGGATTCTGTTTCGTTGTAGTACGTGTTCCAGGCTTCGGTATCCCAGATCTCGGCGCGACTACCCGCGCCGATAACCGTCAGCTCGCGGCCCAATCCGGCGTAGTCGCGAAGACCAGCCGGAATCGTGACACGACGCTGCTTGTCTGGCGTCTCCTGGTTTGCCCCAGAGAGGAAAAGACGCAAGAAGTCACGTGCTTGTTTGCTGGTGACCGGAGCCTGCCGAATTTTGTTGTGCAGCGCTTCGAACTCGCTCGTACTGAATACATACAGGCAGCGTTCTTGGCCCCGCGTGATCACAACGCCCTCGGACAATTCGTCCCAAAACTTCGCCGGCAGGATGAGGCGCCCTTTTTCGTCGAGTTTGGGTTCGTACGTACCAAGGAACACGGATCACCCCCCTCTTCCGGCCAGATCTGGGTTTCCTCCACTTTACTCCATTTCACTCCACCAAACAACGAAAACGGCTCCAAACGCGCCAATCGAGACGATTTTGGTCCCGTTTTACCTGGGACTATGCCTGTGGAGGGAAGTGGAGGGTGATCGGCTCATTTTGCCGAATTTTGGGCACAAAAAAGGGCCGACCCGAAGGCCGACCCAGTTGAGTGTGCGTGCTATCTAGTTAGCGGAGTGTCTCCGATAGAAACAGGACATCGATCGTTAGTTCATCACGTCTTTGATAACAGGCGGATGTCCATGGCGACGAGCTACTGATCCCTATTGTCCTGTCGTTTTTCCCACCGGTCATTCATGTTTTGCATAAAAGACGAGGAGCCACCGGACTTGCTCGGCCCGGAATTTCGTGCACCGCGTGGACTTGTCGACCCCGACGATGGGGTCGAGGCGGAGTGCCGGGGCGGAGCGAAAGCGATCAGCACACCCGCGAACATCACGGCAAAGCCGAGAACTCCGACGATGGGCTGACGGATGACAACGCCGGCAACGAGGGTAGCGATACCCGCGACGCCAACGAGAATACCGACGACGAGAACCGTGTAGTTCGGTTTGCCTCGTCGCGGCGCGACGGTAGCGACGAAGTCAGCATCATTGTGATAGAGACTGCGCTCCATCTCTTCCAGGAGGCGCTGCTCCTGTTCGGAAAGTGGCATCCTGTTCCCCTCAGGCTCGGGATTGACGCGGTTAGAACTCAATTGTATGCCCGCCCGCGTGGCTAGGCTAGGAGCGTGCCTGTGAGTACCCGGTTAGTTGACCTAGTCCAAGCCAGAGTTGATGCGTTCTTTTCGGAACGATCGACGTTGGTGACATCGATTGCGCCCGAACTCGAGACCTTCCTCGACTTCTCCGCCGAGCTCCTCAAGGGAGGTAAGCGTTTCCGTGCCTTGTTCGCCTACTGGGGGTGGCAAGCGGTCGGAGCTGGGCGAGGCGAGTACGACCCAATGGGAGAGTCTGACTCCCCACCCGACCTTCATAGCGTCGTAACGGTTGCTGCAGCGCTTGAGATTTTTCACGCCGCCGCGCTTGTCCATGACGACATTATGGACAATTCCGATACGCGCCGCGGGCAGCCTGCGGCCCACAAAAGATTTGAGTCCCTTCATAAGAAGGGAGTGTGGACTGGCCAATCCGTCGACTTCGGCAAGTCGGCCGGGCTGCTGCTCGGGGATTTGCTGCTTGGGTGGAGCGACGAGTTGCTCGAAGAGGGGCTCCGAGATCTTGGAAGCCGCACCTCGGCCCTGTCTGCCCGGTTGGAGTTCAACCGAATGCGAACAGAAGTAACACTCGGGCAGTACCTCGACATTCTGGAAGAACAGTCCTGGCGCTCACATGCTGAGTCGGAGCTTCTCTCCCGGGCTCATCGGGTGATCGTGTACAAGTCCGCCAAGTACAGCGTTGAGGCACCCCTGGTTATCGGGGCACGTTTGGGTGGGGGCACCGAGGAACAGGTATCCGCCCTCTCCGCGTTTGGGCTCCCCCTCGGCATCGCTTATCAACTGCGCGATGACATGTTGGGCGTATTCGGAGACCCAACGGTTACCGGCAAACCCTCAGGTGACGATCTACGCGAGGGTAAGCGAACGGTGCTGATCGCACTGGCACGCACCAAGCTGCCTACGAATGCTCGCAACCTGCTGGACGAGTTGCTCGGGGACTCTCACCTCGACGATCAGCAGATCGCTTTGCTGCAAAACGTGATACGCGATTCCGGTGCAATTGACCAGGTTGAAAAGATCATCGATCACAATGTGGCGCTTGCCCGAACGGCTCTCGCGGGAGCTCCGCTAACTCAAAGTGCTACCGAGCAACTGCAGCAGCTAACGGACACAGTGACACGACGCCACTCGTAGGAGGGCAGACAAGTTGGTGTTCGCTTGGGCTTCGGCTGACCGGCTAGGTTAGCCGAGCGCCTGGGCGACCCGGCGTACCTCTGCTTTACGTCCGGCGCGCAGGGCAGCGATTGGAGCTGTTCCCAAGCTGTCGTCTTCTTCAAGAAGCCAGTGCATTGATTCTTCATCGGTGAACCCGCTGTCGCCCAGTACAACCAAGGTGCCGCGAAGTTCACTCAAGGGCTCAGCGTCTTTGATGAAATCGGCGGGAACCTTCCACACTCCATCAACTCGTAGGGCAAGCAAAGCCCGGTCTTCGATCAGGCGACGAACCTGACTAACTTTCAAGCCAAGCAGTTCGGTTAGATCGGGAATGGTCAACCAGCGCACATCAGAGAATTCAGACACAAAACGATTGTCCCATGATGGTCCTCACTTTCGAGGTTATGACGCGCAAATGTGCATCACTCACTCCTGTCACTCCAGTCACATTGATTGACACGCATGCGCATCTGTGTCAGTTTTGTGTGACGCCGATTCGGGGAGAGCACTTCTGTGCCCACATTCGGACGCAACGACGGGGAAAACACATGACTGACTTTTTTGAGCGCAACGCTCAGGCACACCCGTCCCCGCTGGCGGGACTTGTGCCAAACAGAGTTCGACTAGAAGCAGAGGCACCTGCGAATGATGCGCAGCCTCGCGAGATGAGCCGTTTCGCGCGCGGAATGCTCAGCACCGTCCCGATCGTTCTTGCAGGCTCACTCGCCGTTGGCGGGTTGAACCTCAGTGGTGCCATTGACACCGACAACGCCAAGCCGGCGCCGAAACCAAAGTCTCAGGCTTCTTCCGGCGCTAACGCATTCAAGGCTGCGTTCGCTTCAGCGAACGACAAGGTGGTCTCCCCAGCAGCTGCTGCGGAAGCAACGGAACCAGGTGTGCTTTCTGTCGCCTCAGCGCCGAGCACCTACCGCGTGCAGGGTGGAGACACCGTCAGCTCCATTGCCGGTCGGTATGGGCTATCAACGGCGTCCGTCCTGGCCCTAAACGGTCTCGGCTGGAAATCAGTCATCTTCCCCGGCCAGACTCTGAAGCTCACCAACGCTGTTGTCTCCGTTGCACCGGCAGCGGTCACCCCGGCTGCCGCTCCTTCCAGCGCTGGTTCCTCCTACACAATTGCCACTGGCGACACCGTCAGCTCTATTGCCAGCAAATTTGGTGTTTCCACGACTGACATCCTCTCGGCCAATGGCTTGGGCTGGTCGAGTGTTATTTACGCTGGCCGAACGTTGACCATCCCCGGTTCGTCCTCACCTGCACCGGCAGCGCCCGCTCCCGTGGTCGAGGTGCAGCCGGCTGCCGCTGTTGCCCCATTGACCGGCGAGACCTACCTGATCAAGTCGGGCGACACAATTAGCGCGATCGCCCAGAAGTTCGGGGTGAGCGTGCAGTCGATTCTGAACGCTAACGGTCTCTCGCTGTCGAGCATCATTTTCTCGGGCCAGACCCTCAAGATCTCGTCGAGTGCTGCGCCAAGTGCACCGTCGATCGCGCCTGCCGCCGCAGCGCCAGCTGTTGTTGTCTCCCCGCCAACGTCAGGGGCCGTCACGCAACTCTCGGCTGAGATGAGCTCCAATGCGCAAACGATTGTGCGTGTTGGACAGCGGTTGGGCGTTCCCGAATACGGAATCGTCATCGCTCTCGCGGCCGCCATGCAGGAGTCAAGCTTGCGCAACATCGACTACGGCGACCGTGACTCACTTGGTCTCTTCCAGCAGCGTCCGAGCACAGGCTGGGGCACGCCAGATCAGCTTCTGAACCCTGAGCACTCCGCCCTCCTGTTCTACGGTGGCCCATCTAACCCGAATAAGGGCGTGACCCGCGGTCTGCTGGAAATTTCAGGATGGCAGTCCATGCCGCTGACACAGGCAGCACAGCGCGTTCAAATTTCCGCTTACCCCGACGCGTACGCCAAGTGGGAAGCTTCGGCCCGCGCTTGGTACGCGGCGCTAAAGTAAACCGGCCTTTCGCCGTGTTCCGGCGAGTGGAAGCTCTCGGCGAAACTACAATCGAACGGTGAATGCGAATAGTACCGATCCGATGGTTGGCCGTCTCATCGACGGCAGATACCAGGTTCGATCACGCATTGCGCGTGGTGGGATGGCAACCGTCTATCTGGCGACAGACCTGCGACTGGAACGCCGTGTTGCCATCAAGATCATGCACGACCACCTCGCCGAGGACAGTGCCTTTAAAGAACGCTTCATTCAGGAGGCTCGTTCGGCCGCGCGTCTGGCGCATCCGAACGTGGTCAACGTCTTTGATCAGGGTCAAGACAGCGACATGGCCTACCTTGTTATGGAGTACCTCCCCGGCATCAACCTGCGAGACCTCCTCAAGGAGCACGGCAAGCTCACTACTGAGCAAACAATTGACGTGCTTGAAGCGGTGCTATCCGGCTTGTCCGCGGCCCATAAAGCAGGAATTGTTCATCGTGATCTGAAGCCAGAAAACGTGATGTTGGCGGATGACGGTCGTATCAAGATCGGCGATTTTGGACTAGCGCGAGCTGTCTCAGCGAACACGGCGACAGGCGCCGCGTTACTTGGCACTATCGCTTACCTCTCCCCCGAATTGGTCACGCGAGGTATCGCCGATGCTCGCAGCGACATCTACGCAGTGGGCATCATGATGTACGAAATGCTTACCGGCGAGAAGCCCTATAAGGGTGAGCAGCCAATGCAGATCGCGTATCAGCATGCCAACGACTCTGTACCAACCCCCAGCTCGATCAACGATCATGTTCCGGCCGAGCTTGACGAGCTGGTGCTGTGGGCCACGGCAAAGGAGCCAGACGAGCGTCCCCGTGACGCGCGGGTCATGCTCGATCAGCTCATGGCCACTCAGTCGCTTCTCGCAACTGCCCTCCCAACGGCAACGGCAGCGGTGCAACGAACAATGGTGCTGCCAACAGCCATGGTCGCTCCCGTTGAGACGTCCGACGACGAAACGGTTGTCCTTCGTCCCGTTGCGAAACCCGCTCCCGTGGTCGTTCAGAATGACCCGTCAGCGCAACTTTCCGCGGTGACAGCGAAACGTCGCACCAAGGGATGGTGGATTGTTGTCCTCGTCCTGCTAATCGCGGGACTTGCTGGAGGTACCGGGTGGTACTTCGGTTCCGGGCCTGGCGCGCAGATCGCCGTCGTAGACGTCGCGAACCGGTCCATCGACGACGCCACCTCCGTTCTGACCGCTCAGGGCGCCGTGGTCAGCGCGACCACCGAGCAGGATTACGACCCGGTCATTGAGCAGGGTGCGGTGATCGGAACCAGTCCCGACGAGGGCAGTCGTATTCAGAAGGGCGAAGAGGTCACTCTGATTGTGTCGATGGGGCCGGAACAGCTCGAAGTTCCAGGCTTTGTTGGCGCGAGCGAGGAAGACGCCACCCGAGCAATTACCGAGGATGGATTCACGATCTCGCCGGATCCGATCATCCGAGAGTTCAGTTCTGACGTTCCGCCCGGTGTGGTCATCGCGGCTCTGGGCGAAGCCGGTCAGGCTCTTGCTGCAGGCGAAACGTATAGCGAAATGCGACCCGTCCGGTTAGTTGTCTCAGTAGGTCCGTTGCCGGATGTCGCCGGTATGAGCGTTGACGAGGCGACCGCAGCGTTGACTGAGGTGGGACTGACGGCCTCAGAAGGACAGACACAGTTCAATGACAGCATCAGCGAGGGTGATGTCGTTGCCATTGATACCTCAACTAACACCGACGGCATCGTTCGTCAGGGTGACACGGTGCTGCTGACGCTCTCGGATGGGCCGGCGCCCGTTGCGATCCCGGATCTTGAGGGAGAGACTCGCTCAGACGCTGTGTCTATTCTCGAGGACCTTGGCCTCAAAGCCAGCTATAATCCCGCATTCCTAGTGTTCCCGGGAGCAACTGTGACGGGCACAGATCCGGCAATTGGTACATCTGTACCGCGTGGCTCAACTGTGAACCTCTATCTTCAGGTGTTCGGATAATCCACGGAATCGCCCGCACCACAAAGGGGACGTGTCACGCTTTCGCGCGGCACGTCCCCTTTGTTCGTTAGACGCGAAACTCTGCTTAGACGCTCAGTTCCTCGGCTACCAGGAACGCAAGTTCCAGTGATTGCATGTGATTGAGGCGCGGGTCACAGAGCGATTCGTAACGGGTCGCCAGGGTCGCCTCATCGATGTGCTCCGATCCTCCCAGGCACTCCGTGACGTCGTCACCGGTGAGCTCAATGTGAATTCCCCCGGGGTGCGTGCCAGCCGAACGGTGAGATTCAAAGAATCCCTTGACCTCATCAACGACATCATCGAACCGACGCGTTTTGTACCCTGTCGCCGTGGTCAGCCCGTTGCCGTGCATGGGGTCGGATACCCACAAGGGTGTGGCATCCATTCCCTTGATCGCTTCCAGAAGCGGAGGAAGAGCGTCACGCACCTTGCCAGCACCCATTCGAGTGATAAACGTCAGGCGACCCGGTTCACGGTTCGGATCGAGCTTGTCGATGAGCCGCTCCATATCGTCCGCTGACGTGGTGGGGCCAAGCTTTACACCGATTGGGTTGCGCAAGCGGCTGAAGTAATCCACGTGCGCGCCATCCAGGTCGCGGGTGCGCTCTCCAATCCAGAGGAAGTGCGCGGAGGTGTTGTACGGCGTACCCGTGCGCGAGTCAATGCGAGTCATCGGACGCTCATAGTCCATCAGCAAACCTTCGTGGCTCGCGTAGAACTCAACGCGCTTAAGCTCGTCGAAATCGGCGCCGGCTGCTTCCATAAAGCGGATGGCTTTGTCGATTTCTCCGGCGAGCTTCTCGTACTCGTGGTTGGCGGGGTTTGCCGCGAACCCCTTGTTCCAGCTGTGTACCTGGCGCAGGTCAGCAAAACCACCCTGTGTGAATGCGCGAACAAGGTTCAAGGTTGACGCGGCGGTGTGGTAACCCTGAACTAGCCTGCGAGGGTCTGCAGCGCGGGATTCCGGGGTGAAGTCGTACCCGTTGACGATGTCGCCGCGGTAGGCGGGCAAGGTCACATCACCGCGAGTCTCCATGTCACTGGAGCGCGGCTTTGCGAATTGCCCCGCCATCCGGCCCATCTTGATGACGGGCATAGAAGCGCCGTAGGTCAAAACAACGGCCATCTGCAGGATGGTTTTAACCCGGTTGCGGATTTGTTCCGCCGTCGCGCCCGCGAAGGTTTCTGCGCAGTCTCCGCCTTGTAGCAAGAACGCTTCGCCGCGAGCGGCTTTAGCGAGACGATCACGAAGGATGTCTACTTCACCAGCGAAGACCAGCGGTGGAAGGGTTGCAATCTCAGCACTCGCAGCACCGACCGCATCAGCATCTGGCCACTGGGGCTGCTGTTTCACGGGGAGGGTCCGCCAATAATCGAGTCCAGCAACCACCTGAGGATCTGCGAGGACAAAAGGTTCGGACAGGTCTACCACGTGGTTTCCTTCACTGGTTTGGACAAAGTAATACAACAGGGAGGGTCAGCCCCATTTCCCCCGTCGAGCGAGCTTATCCCAGCGGCGCTATCGGGCAGCGCTGGTGGCTTTCTCCTTGACAGAAGACGCATAGACGTCCACATATTCCTGACCGCTCAAGCGGTTGAGTTCGTACATGATTTCGTCAGTGATTGAGCGAAGGACAAAACGATCGCTTTCCAGACCTTGGAATCGAGAAAAGTCGAGCGGCTCTCCAAAAATGATTCCGATCCGTCCGACCTTCGGAATACGCCGCCCAGTTGGCATGACCTTCTCGGTGTCGACCATGGCGACAGGGATCACAGGTACGCCAGCTTCGAGGATCATGCGCGCTACACCCGTACGACCGCGATACATCCGCCCGTCCGGGCTTCGTGTGCCTTCTGGATAAATGCCTAGTTGTTCTCCACGGGCGAGCAC
Source organism: Glaciihabitans sp. (assembly GCA_036008825.1). Lineage (GTDB taxonomy): Bacteria > Actinomycetota > Actinomycetes > Actinomycetales > Microbacteriaceae > Glaciihabitans. The sequence goes on along the minus strand of DASYMY010000198.1, from coordinate 2,217 downwards.
AGCCAGCCCGGTGTTGAGAGACGCCTCGGACGCTTTTCCACCGGAGCGGTCAATGGGCAGCATTCCTGTGCCCTTGAAGAAGGTTTTGGTAAGCCACCCTTTGATGCCCTTGCCGGCGAAGTAGTCGCTTTTCGCAAGGAACGAGATGCGTCGTTCGAGCACGAGCGGCAAGAACACCGAGTCGATGAACGACAGGTGGTTTCCCGCGAAAATGACCGCACCTGTCTTGGGGATGTTCTCGCGCCCCACAATCCAGGGTCGGAAAACCGTCAAGAGTAGGGGTCCTGCAATGAGGTTCTTGGCAAACCAGTACAACATTTACGCCTCCCGGCAACCGGATTACTCTAACGGACGTCGGCGGATGACAGCCCGTGACTCGTCGATTCCGCATGGATTCGCGCGAGATCGGCCGCACCGACCACTCCTGCGTCGTTCACCAGCTCGGCAATAGCGAACTGTGGTTCCGGGTGGTAACCGCGGGCCGGCAGGTGTGCCAAATATGCTTCACGCACGGGATCCAGCAGCAGTTCACCTGCCGCAGCTACTCCCCCGCCAAAGACAAACAATTGTGGGTCGAGCACGGCGCCGAGGCTGGCGCAGGCTTGCCCAAGCCAATGGCCGAGCTCGCGTAGCGCGCGCAACGCTCCGGGGTCACCGGCGGCGATAAGTTGGCCTACGATTTCCCCCGTCAACACTCCGTTCTCCGCGCGCCGCTCAGCTAACTGGCTTCCGATACTGCCAACGTCAGCGATTTCGTTGGCCATCCGAAGTAGTGCCCGGCCAGAGCCGTACTGTTCGATGCAGCCCTTTGCTCCGCAACCGCACGGCAGACCGTCGGGAACGACCCGGAGATGGCCGATCTCGGCGCCAGCGCCGAACCCGCCACGGAACAAGCGGTCCCCCGTGACGATAGCCCCGCCCACACCGGTTCCGATGGTGAGCATTGTCATGTCGCTCACTAGCCGCCCGGCACCAAATCGAAACTCGGCCCACCCCGCGGCGTTCGCGTCATTGTCAACTGTGATGTCGATGTTCAATCGATCGGAAAGCCGCTGCTGGAAGGGTTCATTGCGCCAATTGATATTGGGGGCGTAGTAGACGGTGGATTGTGCTGCGTCGATAAACCCGGCGGCGGCAACTCCGGCGGCGAGAACCTGTTGCCCCGCTGAGAGCTTTTCAATCATGTCGACAACGACGTCGACTATAGCGCCGGGGTCACCCGCTGGTGTCGGCGAGCGATGCTCGCGAAGGATTTCTCCCTGATCGGATACCAGCGCTCCCGCGATCTTGGTTCCGCCGATATCAATTCCGATGGCATGCATTTGGTGTCGAGTTTACTTCTCCAACGGGCGTTCGTAGGCATCGAAAGTCATGACTTCGATACTGCGCCCAGTAGAGTGAGTGAAATGTCCACCGGTACCAAGGGAGTTGCCGTGAAGCAGCACGAAGTTCCAGCACTGATCGCAGCCGATCCTGAAGCGAATTCAACTTCGCTCCTTATCGACCGGGTGAAAGCCACACCTGATCTGCCCATCTTTGCTCTGCCCGCTAGTGGGGGAACGTGGACGGACGTTACCGCTTCGCAGTTTCTCGCTCAGGTTCGCTCGCTCGCGAAGGGTTTTGTCGCATCGGGAATTGAGCCTGGCGACAAGATTGCTTTGATGTGCAAAACCCGTTACGAGTGGACACTGATCGACTTCGCAGCATGGTTCGCAGGCGCCGTCCTTGTCCCCATTTATGAGACAGCCTCCCCCAGTCAGGTTCAGTGGAACCTTGAAGACTCCGAAGCTGTCGCAATAATCACCGAGACACCGGATCATTTTGCACGATTCGACGAGGTCCATGCAGATCTTCCCCTTGTGCGAGAGGTATGGAAACTCGATTTAGGCGCTATCAATCGCCTTGTAAGTGCCGGCGAACAGGTTCCGGACTCGGAGATCGATCGACGATCACAACTGGCGCGCGGCTCGGATATGGCGACTCTGATCTACACCTCCGGATCAACTGGTCGCCCCAAAGGCTGCATCATTACTCATTCGAACTTTGTCGAATTGAGCCGGAACGCAGCATTGGCTATCCCCGAAGTTATTCACCCGGGCGCTAGCACCTTGCTCTTCATCACAACCGCCCACATCTTTGCTCGGTTCATTTCCGTTCTGTGCGTGCATGGCGGCGTCAAAGTCGGTCACCAAGCCGATACCCGTCAGCTGCTTCCCT
>DASYMY010000197.1:0-1682 GCA_036008825.1 Glaciihabitans sp. | reverse complement strand
CTGCAGCAAAGTCGATGATGATGTCTGCGCCGGCCGCGGCGACCGCGGAGGCGCTGATGCCGTCCGGAACGGGGAGCCATTCGGGGATGAGATCGTCTGCCGGGGGATCAGCAACCGGAGCCGCATTGCTGGCACTCGGTGTTGGCGCATCCGGTGTGAACCTCTGCTCTATGGCGGGGAAGAAGGTGAATGCTGCAACGGCCACGGCGGCGATGCCCACGAACACTGGCCGCATAACTCGTTTTCGCGTGGAGCTGCGTTGATAGGGCGCAGAGTGGTCCTCGGATTCTCGTACCGACTCAGATCTCAGGCGATGATTCAACACGAGGAGCTCGGCATCAACAGAGGGCGAGCTGATATGGCCAGTGCTGCCGATTTTCGCCAGGGCGGCGTCAAGTTCCGCCTCGGTAGCCAGATCCCTCATGCTCGTTCCTCTCCTCATCCTGTACCTGTCCGGGAAGAGGGAAAGTGTGACAGGGGTCGAGAAATGCTTATTTGGTTGCGAGGCTAGCGTCTCGATGCCGGATGGCACCGATTGTTCCACTGACAATTCCGACGAGTGCGGTCAAAACTGCACCTATCCAGGGCGCCAGTATCAGATTCATATTGATGAGAATGATGCGGGTGTTGGAGGTCTGAGTGGGAAGCAACGCGAGCCATGCTGCCGGGCTAATCAGAACCAGGGCCGCGATCGCCAGGGCGCTCAGAACGTAGCCCGCCCAGGAGACTTGCCCCGGTTTCTTCCTCGCCAGTAACGCGCCGACTAACCCCACAATGGCCGGAACTATCAGAACGGTCAGGGTGACAACGAGGTGCTCGAGGGAGCGGACATCCGCTTGAAAAATTGGTGGGACGGCGGTGCTTGGCCATTCCAAAATGGGGTGCAGGTGGTGGTTCGGGGTCATCACCCTAGCGAATCACCCCTCATGCCGGAGCACATCGGCCCGGCGGATGACGTGATTCATCGCCAGACGTAGATTTGCGTTTTGCGACGTCGACAACTTGACGCCGGGCGGCTCAGCCGCAATAGTTGCAGGCATGACAACTCATCTGCCGTCCCTGACCTCCCGTGAGGCTCGTGGGGTTGCTGGCATGATGATGCGCTCCGGTGCAGTTGTTTCAATGCGAATGTGTGGCTAAAACCTCCACCCTCGCCGAGCGTGTGAGATCCGTCGACCTGTCCCGGATACGCACTCTCCCTGTTCGCGTTCTGCGCTGACAGCTCACCCGCACTAGCCTTCGCGCTGAGTGCGGAATCGCTGCAACTTCACCCGGGTCTTCTCCATTCGCGAGAGAAGCGCCGCGGTTGTCCCGTCAAGGATTCTTATGTCGTATCCCCGCACTTCCTCATCGTCAGCTCACGAGTTTGATGACATCACTCGAGACCAGTTGGCTCGCCCAAGTAGCCGTAAGTGGTCCCTGCACCCCACCACCATTGGGGCGTGGGTTGCCGAGATGGACTTTGGTACCGCCCCTGTGGTGACGGCTGCGCTGCACGCTGCTGTGGAGGAGGGGACGCTGGGGTACCTTTCGCCCTCCCTCTCGGAGCAGATGGCGCGTGCGACCGCCCGCTGGCATCGCGACGAGTATGGGTGGGATGTGTCCTGGGAGAACATCCACCCGGTGTCGGACGTGATGGCCGCATTTGAGGTGGCTGTGACGAAGTTCTCGCCGGATGGATC
>DASYMY010000196.1:0-3620 GCA_036008825.1 Glaciihabitans sp. | reverse complement strand
CATTTCACTGCCCCCACAGGTGGAACGTTTGGTCGCCGGTATGCAGTCGGCCCTGCCCATCGCCACCAGCCAGCTCGGTACCTTTGACACCGCGCTTCGCATTACACAAACGCGGGGCCGTCTCGCCGCAGACTCGCAGCGTAAATACGACATCGCCCGCGACCTGTTTGACACCAACGTGGATGCCTCAGAATTGTTGCGTCTACTTGAAGTGAACCCGTCAAGCGTTGTCACCCCACTGATGTTCCAGTACAACCTGCTCGACCAGGCCCGCGAAAGCCAGAAGCACATTGTGCTGCCAGAGGGTGATGACGACCGCATCCTTCGCGCCGCCAGCTCCCTTCTGCAACGCAAGGTCGCCAAACTCACCATCCTCGGTGAGGAAGCAGCCATCCGCGCCCGTAGCGCAGAGCTCGGCCTCGACCTAAGCGAAGCGGCCATCATTAGCCCCTTCAACGAGGAGCTTCGCGAGAAATTTGCTGAAGAATACGCCCGCGTGCGTGCTCACAAGGGAATGACAGTACTTTTGGCCCGAGACACCGTCACCGACGTCTCCTACTTTGGAACCATGATGGTGCACATGGGGCTTGCCGACGGAATGGTTTCCGGCGCAACCCACACCACCGCGCACACCATTCGTCCGTCGTTTGAGATCATCAAAACGCGTCCCGGAGTCTCCGTGGTCTCGAGCGTGTTCCTGATGGCGCTGGCCGACCGTGTGCTCGTGTACGGCGACTGCGCCGTCAACCCCGACCCGACCGCCGAGCAGCTGGCTGACATCGCGATCTCCTCCTCGGAGACGGCTGTCCAGTTCGGCATCGACCCGCGCGTTGCCATGCTGAGCTACTCCACCGGCACCAGCGGAACAGGCGCGGACGTCGACAAGGTGCGCGCCGCGACCGCCATTGTGCAGGAGCGCCGCCCTGACCTCTTGGTTGCTGGCCCCATTCAATACGATGCAGCAGCGGATGCCTCTGTCGCGGCCACCAAAATGCCCGACTCCAAGGTTGCTGGGCGGGCCACCGTGTTCATCTTCCCCGACCTGAATACGGGCAACAACACCTACAAAGCTGTTCAGCGAAGCGCTGGAGCGGTGGCAATGGGCCCGGTCCTGCAGGGTTTGAACAAGCCCATCAACGACCTGTCCCGCGGCGCTTTGGTGGAGGACATCATCAATACTGTGGCCATTACGGCCATTCAGGCGGCTGCTCCCGCCCAGTAGCTGCCGTGCCACCTTTTTCACCCGCGTTATTCAGTTTCTCCCGCTCCTAACATCAAGGACTCCCCGCATGACCCAGATTTTTGTTGTCAACTCAGGCTCTTCTTCCATCAAATACCAACTCGTTGACATCGCAACGGAAACCGCTGTGCTCAGCGGGTTGGTCGAACGCATTGGGGAGCCAGGGTCTGAGATTGTTGACCATGTCGCCGGTATGAAGTTTGTGCTCGAACATCTCGGCACCGATAACGACATCACGGCGGTGGGTCACCGAGTGGTTCAAGGTGGGTCGCTGTTTGACTCGGCCACGCTTATTACCGACGAGGTGGAGGCACAGATCGACGAACTGTCGGCTCTGGCGCCCCTGCATAACCCGGCGAACTTGCTGGGTATCCGCGCCGCTCGTATTGCCATGCCTGACGTGCCACACGTGGCCATCTTCGACACTGCCTTCCACCAGACCATCCCCGCCGAGGCGTACACATACGCCATCGCCGCGGAGGTTGCCGCGAAGTATGGCATCCGCAAATATGGCGCGCACGGAACGTCGCACAAGTTCGTGTCAGAAGAGACGGCCAAATTTATGGGCCGTCCGCTGTCGGAATTGAAAATGATTGTGCTGCACATCGGCAACGGTGGATCGCTGTCGGCGATCGACGGTGGTCGCTGCATCGAAACCAGCATGGGAATGACCCCGCTGGAGGGTCTGGTGATGGGAACCCGTTCGGGCGACCTTGACCCCGCCGTGCTGATCCACCTGCATCGCCAGGCGGGAATGACGTTCGACGAAATCGACACGCTGCTGAACCGTCGCAGCGGGCTGCTGGGAATGGCCGGCAATAGCGATATGCGCGACGTGCAGAACGCGTCCGAGGCTGGGGACGAGGTCGCCACGGCAGCTCTCGCCGTGTATCGCCACCGCATCATCCGCTACCTGGGCGCCTATATTGCGCACCTCAAGGGAGTCGACGCGCTGGTGTTTACCGCGGGAATTGGCGAGAACGACGACGAACTACGTCGCCTGGTGCTTGAGGGGCTCGAGTTCCTCGGCATCAACGTAGACCAGGCTCTTAACAAGCCACGTTCGAAAATGGCCCGCTACATTTCACCGGACGACTCGCCCGTCAAGGTGCTCGTGGTACCCACCAACGAGGAGCTGGAGATCGCGCGTCAAACCTCGGCACTTTTGGCCCGTTAGCGGGTGCTTGGCCCCTGCCTTGTGCTCGCGATCTACCGCGGTGATCGCAATTCCAAGCGCAGGGGCAGGGGCAGCTGAGGTTTTCGGGACCGTCAAAGCGAGCCATAGTGAACTTTAAGCACCAAGGTTGACCGATTGTAGGAGCGTAGATAACCTGTTACGCAGCTGACATAGAAGCCGGTAATTTGCGGGGCGGGGGCCCAGTAGTCGCAAGTGCCGGGTCGCTGCTGGGAGCACCGTGCCAACTTTCCGGGCAAACACTGCGCCTTACCCCCGTGCCGCAGACACACATTCGAATCGATCTCGACTCTTTTCTTTGCTCGCTGTGGGAACCACCACAGCCCTCATCGCTTTTTCCTCGGGAGCTGGAGCCGCTTATGCCGCTCCCGGAGAAAGCTCGAACGCCTCTGGACAGTTTCTCTCCGGCTCGCTGTTCACCGCCCCGCTGTCTGGTGTTGTTGATCTTGGTGCGGCATCCGCATCAAACAATGGCACTCAGGAGACAATCGTTGATCGCGACGATATTGATCTGACGGCGCTTGGGCTTGTAAACGTTCAGCTTCCGGGCGGTCTGCAGCTGCCACTTAACGTGGCCGATGCGGGAGTTCTCGGACAGTACGCCGCAGCCAACCCGGACGGGTCATCTGTCGGAGCAAGCGGAGCCATCGGTGCTGACGGACAGGTCGGTGTTGGACCCACCGGTGGATCCGGTGACCTGACCTTCGACCTTGGCGGCCTCACAGGTGGGCTCGGGCTCAGCCCCGCGTTGCTCGCCGAGGTGTCTGACCTTAACCTGACCGTCGGCGCTGTATCCGCTCGCGCCAGCCAGGCGGCCCCCGACGCAGCAGTGGGAACATACACAATCGCCGATGCCGATCTGGCTTTCCAGAGTGACACTCTGGCGTCGCTGATTGGTCTTGTGGATGGCACGGTGACATCGCTCGAGGCACAGCTTGGTGGACTGGGGACTCAGCTGGAAGCTGAACTTCTCGACATCCCCGGCCTGGGGTTTGTCGTCGACGCCAACCTCTCGGTCGACGTTCCCTCCCTCGCCGATGCGGTTTCTGACATTTTGACTCAGGAACTCAGCTCGGGGGGTGTTGCAATTGATCTCACTACCGGTGTTGTCACAGTGGATCTGGCCGTTCTCAACGACCTCAACAACCTGCCTCCATCAACGAACCTTTTGGGCGCGTCGCAGCT
>DASYMY010000195.1:0-9731 GCA_036008825.1 Glaciihabitans sp. | reverse complement strand
CGGGCTGATCTCCACCAGCAGGTCAACGGCATCAGTGCCCCCAACGGGTAACCATTCATAGCGGGTGACAAACCCGTTTCCCGTGGCCGGACCCGCCGTGCGCGCCTCAACCACCAGAGAACCCTGTTCGGTCACGGTGCTAGATATTTTGCGCTCTGCCAACAGATTGAGCCCGGCACTGCGCCACACTTCGGCGTCGGAAGGCCCCAACCACATACCACTGCGCAAGTCGTTGTCGGTGGGAGCACGCCAGGCGTCGACCCGGAATTCGCTCACTCCCACCCCATGAAGCTGCGAGAGCTGACCCGCAGGGGTGAACTGGGCTCCGCCCGCACGGAAACCTGTCGTGAGTTGCTCTGCACGACCGGCCTCAAGCCCCGGAAGCGGAGCCGCAGGCTGCGCAAGTAATTGCCCGCGGGCCAGCACAAACGGCTCCTGCAACCACTCGGCTTCGAGCGGATGCGCCTCGCGCTGCACCGCCTCCACGGTGAACCAGAGCGGTGCCGTGCCAGGTGCGGGCAGCTCGATCTCAGCGGGAACCCTCACCGTGGTCGACTCCCTCGGCTGCAACAGAATGCCGTCGAGCTCGCCGGTTGCGACCTCCACAGCACCATGATGCAAACGCCAGGCGAAGGTGACATGGGCACTGTCGCGGAACGCATACCGGTTGCGGATCAGCAGCGTCGACTCGTTGTGCACATCAATTCGAATGGGAGCGAACACCGCGGCGGTTTCCCGTAGCGACGGTGACGCACTGCGGTCAGGCAAAACTAGGCCGTCGGCAACAAAGGTGCCGTCGTGGAACGCCTCACCAAAGTCGCCGCCATAGGCAGAAAACAGGGCACCATTGGCGTCTTCACGTTGTAGGCCGTGGTCGGTCCACTCCCAAATAAAACCACCAGCCAACCGCGGATGCCGGTCAACAATGGCGTCATAATCTGACAACCCACCCGGCCCGTTGCCCATGGCGTGCGCGTACTCACACTGGATGAACGGCATTTGCCGACGGCGAGCGTCCAGGTCGGCGCGGGCCAGCGGCGCCTCAATTCCCTGCCCGATCAGTTCGGTTTCCTCGCTGGTTGCATACATCCGGGAGTAGACGTCAACCTCGTCGGAGGAGTAGTCCCCCTCGTAGTGAATGGGGCGACTGTCATCGAGGGCCCGAACGGTGGAGGCCATCACGGCGACATTGCGTCCGCGCCCAGCTTCGTTGCCCAGCGACCACATCACAATGCTGGGGTGATGTGCGTCGCGGCGCACCATACGGGTGACCCGGTCGACGAGCACCTCTTCCCACTCCGGGGCATCAACAGGGTTGCCCTGCCAATCGATATTCATAAAGCCGTGCGTTTCGAGATCGTTCTCATCGATCACCCACAGCCCATACCGGTCACACAAATCAAGGAAGTGCGGATGCGGCGGATAGTGACTCGTGCGCACCGCATTAATGTTGTGCTGCTTCATCATCAGCACGTCTTGCAGCATCCGCTCCGGGGTGACGGATCTTCCCCGCAACGGATCAAACTCGTGCCGGTTCACCCCACGAAACGTGATGGCCACACCATTCACCAGAAACTGGGCGTCACGAATAGTGATGGTGCGAAATCCGACCGCCAGCGTCACCGTCTCCGTCGCGGAGCTCACCTCAACCGTGTACAGCCGCGGCACTTCCGCACTCCACGGCGCCACTGGCATCCGCACCTCTGTATTGGTGGTGGTGTCGATTCCGAGTTCTACACAGACGACACGAATGGGGGCGGATGCCTCTGCCGCTACGGCTTCAACCTGCGCTACGGGGCCTCCGTGCACTCCCACGAGCGTTTCGGAGCCGACGTGCAGGGTGCCGAGCCCGGTGGTGTGGTCGTAGTCGGCCCGCACGCTGATGTGGTCGAGCCCGTTGTCGGGGCGGTGTTCGAGTGTGACGCTGCGGAAGATTCCGGAGAGCCACCACTGGTCTTGGTCCTCGATGTAGGACAGGGCAGACCATTTGGTGACCCGCACCGCAAGCAGGTTCTCGCCCGGTATGAGGGCGTCGGTGATGTCGATTTCGGTGGGCAGCCGGGATCCGTGGGACTGCGCGATGAGCTCACCGTTGAGGGAGACCTCAAACCAGGAGTCCACCCCCTCGAAACGCACCAGCGTGCGGCCCTCGGCGGGCCAGTCGGCGGGGAGGTCAAACGGGAGCCGGTATTCGCCAGTTGGGTTCGCATCCGGCACAAAGGGTGGGTCGACCGGGAACGGGTAGAGCACGTTGCTGTACTCGGGGGTTCCGTACGGCCAAGCGTGCGGAGCCTCGGCGAGTTGCCAGTGTCCCGGAACGGCTAAACGGTTCCACTGCGCCCCCGGGTCGGCGCTGCTTTGCCCGGTGTGCGCCGTGGGGAAGAGCTGAAACCGCCACTGCCCGTCGAGGCTGTGGCACGAAGCAGTGGACGATCCGGTGGGCGGGCGAAACCGTGCTGCGCTGACACCAACCGGGGGAACTATTGACTCGTGAGTGATTGTCACTCGACCACACTATCCACGCGGCGCGGCACCTTTAGTGGGTTGTCTTCGCGCAACGCGGCGGGCAGCAGGTGGTCGGGGGCGTCCTGAAACGCGACCGGGCGCTGGAATCTGCGGGTTGCCGTTGCGCCCACCGAGGTGTGCTGGGTGGTGGTGGCTGGCCACGGTCCGCCGTGTTGTTGCGCCCACAAAACGGCAACTCCGGTCGGCCACCCGGCGAAAAGCACCCGGCCGCTGCGGTCAACGAGCGCGTCGAGCACCTCGGTGACGTCGTCGCCTTCCTCGGCGTGCAGCGTTGCGGTCAGCGAGCCTTCAACCACTTCGAGTGCGCGCAGTAATTCTGTCTCGTCCGAGTAACGCACCAGCAAGGTGGTTGGACCAAAAACTTCGGCGCCGAGCACTTTGTGGTGGGCGAGGAAGGTGTCCGCGTTGACCGCGAAGAGGGCTGGGTCGCCGGCACCAGAGGACACGGTAAGGGTGTCGACCCCGTCCACGTCACCTACCGCGCGGATTCCTTCCACAAACTTCTCCGCAATACCGTCGGTCAGCATTTGGGCGGGGGCAGCAGTGACCGCGCCGGGTAGTTCCGCTTCCAGCCGCGAGTTCTCCGGCACAAAAACGATGCCCGGTTTGGTGCAGAACTGGCCGGCGCCGAGGGTGAAGGAGCCAGCAAGTCCGGTGGCGAGCACATCCCCTCGCACGGTGTCGGCCGTGGCCGTCACCACAACCGGGTTGATGCTGCCGAGTTCCCCGAAAAACGGGATGGGTGCTGGCCGGGCTGCTGCCCGGTCGGCGAGCGCACGACCGCCGGCAACGGAACCAGTGAAGGCCGCCGCGGTGATTCCGGGGTGCTCGACCAGGTCGATTCCCTCCTGGTATCCCTCCACCAACGAGAACACACCGGCCGGTGCGCCGACTGCCTCAAGTGCCTGCGTGACGATCTCAGCAACACGGCGCGAGGTTGCCACGTGTCCTGGGTGCGCTTTGACCACAACAGGGCAGCCCACGGCGAGTGCGGATGCCGTATCTCCGCCGGCCACCGAAAACGCGAACGGGAAGTTCGACGCGGCATACACCGCGACCGGGCCGAGCGGGATGAGCACTCGGCGCAGGTCTGGGCGCGGTGGTGTTGTGGTGCTGTCGGCGTGATCGATGACGGCTTCCAGGTACGAGCCCTCGGTGATGACGGAGGCGAAGAGGCGCAGCTGACCCGTGGTGCGGCCAACCTCGCCGGTGAGGCGGGCGGTTCCGAGGTGAGTTTCATTGTCGGCGAGCGCCACCAGTTCGGCGGTGTTCGCGTCCAATGCGTCGGCGGCGGCGGTAAGCCAGCGGGCCCGTTCGGCGTCGCTGGCGTGCCGGGCTGGCAGAGCGGCGGCGACCGCAGCGGTTACCGCCTGGTCAACGGTGGTGGAGATGAGATTGGTGGTCATGCTGCGAGCTCCCGTCCGGTGGCAAGAAGGCCAGCGAGGATGTCGATCTGGGCTGGGGACGGGTCAACGAGGGGTGCCCGTACGGCTCCCGCGTCGAGCCCACCGAGTCGCACTCCCGCTTTGATGAGCGAGATGGCGAACCCGGGGGTGGTGTCCCTCAATTGGATGAGTGGTGTGTAGAACCCGTCGAGCAGAGCACGTTGCTTCTCCTCATCGTGGTCGCGGTACGCGGTGTAGAACGCCAGCGCAATGTCGGGCGCCATGGCGAAGACGGCGGAGGAGTACAGCGGAACCCCAATGGCGCGGTACGCCGCCTGGCTGGCCTCGGCGGTGAGTAGTCCGTTGAAGAACTGGATGTCGTCCCGGCCGAGTCGGCGGGTGAGGTTCACAAATTGTTGGATCAGGGCGATGTCGCCAACACCGTCTTTGAAACCGACGAGGTTCGGGAGGTCGAGTAGACGTTCCACCGTGCCGAGGGTCAGCGTGGCGGAGCCGCGGTGGTAGGCAATCAGCGGCAGGGAGGTGGCGCCGGCCAACTCCTCGATGTACCGGGCAACACCTTCTTGGGGACCGTTAATAAGGTAGGGAGGCAGAACCAGTAGACCGTCGGCACCGCTGTCTTCTGCGGCACGAATGCAGGCACGAGCGTGACCGATCGGCCCACCCACTCCGGCGACAACAGGAACCTTGCCGGCGGTGGCCTGCACACCCACTCGCACGGTGGCGGCGTACTCGGCGGCGCCCAGTGCGTGGAATTCGCCCGTACCGCAGGCGATAAATACTCCTCCGGCTCCAGCTTCAACCCCACCACTGACGTGGAGGCCGAGGGCGTCCTCGGCGAGATTATCGTGGGCGTCGAACGGAGTAACAGGGAAGAACAGCACCCCGCTCATGGATCGCATGGCATCGGCCGACGCGAGTGTGGCACCCGCTGTGGTCGGAATGGTGGTGGTCATCTGGGTGCTCCCGGTAATCGTGGTCATCAGAACCTCGGCAGGGTGGGGTCGTAGGTGGGGGTGATGGTGCGCATGTAGCCCGTGTCGTCGCGGCGGCTGCGGCCGGCGTCGAGGAAAACCCGGTGTTGGCGGGTGAGGGCGTCTTCGTCGAGTTCGATGCCGAGGCCGGGTGTGGTGGGCACAATGATGTCGCCGTCCACAATTTCGAGCACTCCGGGGCGGATGATGTCGTCGCCGCGGTTCCACGGGTAGTGGGTGTCGCAGGCGTAGCTGAGCCACGGGCTTGCGGCGGCGACGTGGGTCATCGCGGCGAGGGAGATGCCGAGGTGGGAGTTGGAGTGCATAGACATTCCGATGCCAAAGGTTTCGCAGATGGCGCCGAGTTCGCGGGTGTGCCTGAGGCCTCCCCAGTAGTGGTGGTCGGAGAGGATGATCTGCACGGCCCCCTTTTTCACCGCTTCGGGGATGTGCTCGAAGGCGACAACACACATGTTGGTGGCCAGGGGCAGACCGGCACCGGGGGCGACGGCCGCCATCCCGTCAATGGTGAGGGTGGGGTCTTCGAAGTATTCGAGGACGTCCCTCAGTTCGTCCGCGACGCGCAAGGACGTTTCGACGGTCCAGGCTCCGTTGGGGTCGATCCGTAATGGGTAGCCGGGGAAGGCGTCCGCAAGCGCGCGAATGGCGGCGATTTCCTGGTCGGGTGGGAACACCCCCGCTTTGAGTTTGATGGAACGAAACCCGTACCGGTCGATGAGCTGGTGGGCCTGGCGCACGATCCCTGCCGGGTCGAGTGCTTCGCCCCATTCGTCGGCCTCGACGGGTTCGCCAGTAACCAAGTTGGGGTGGGAGGCCCACTTGTAGAACAGGTACGCACTGTAGGGAACACGGTCTCTGGCCGCACCACCCAACAGGTCGCTGACAGGCACACCCACAATTTTTCCCTGCACGTCGTGGCAGGCCACTTCAATGATGGAAAATACGCTGCGGCGTTCACGCGGGGCGAGCCCCGGCTCGTCGGCGAGCAGCACGTCGCTGATGGCGTTCTCGATGCCGATCAGGTCAAAGACGCTGCGGCCGATAACGGCCTCGCGGGCGCTGGTGATGCGGTCGAGCACAACACTTCCGCCGACACCTTCGCCGAGGCCAACAATGCCACCGTCGACTACCAGTTGCACGATGGTGCGTAGCGCGAGTGGTTCGTGTACGCCGTCGGAGTTGAGTAGGGGTGGGTCGCTAAACGCGATAGGGGTGATGATGAGATCTCGGATAATCACGGTGGACTAGCCCTTCGTTGCGCCGGAAGTAATGCCTCGAATCAACGACTTCTGCATCAGCAGGTAGATGATCAGGCTGGGAAGTAGTGCCAAGAGTGCGCCGACGAGGAGCACACCGGTGCCGACCTGCGCGTCAACGCGCAGGATGCTCAAGGCAACCGTCAGGGTGTAATCGTCTGGAGAGTCGGCGGCGATGAGTGGGAGTAAGTATTGATCCCAGATCATCATGAATCCGAAGATGGTAACCACCCCAATCACGGGGGTGCACAGCGGCAGAATGATCTGCCACAGCATCCGCAGTTCGCCAACACCGTCCAGGCGCGCGGCCTCTTCGATCTCGTCGGGGATCTCTTTCATAAATTCGGTGAGCAGCAGGATGGAGAAACCCCACACCGCCACGGGGAGGATGACACCAAACGGGGTTCCCCGCAGGTTCAGTCCGAGCAGCGGGATGTCGCCGATGACCTGCGCGAGAGGCACGGCAATAACTTCTTCGGGCAGCATCATGGTCAGCAGGAACAGCATGAGCACGATGGACTGACCACGGAAGCGGTGCCGGGCGAGAGCGTAGGCGGCGAGGATGGATACCGCGATTTGGAGGACGAGTCCGCCACCCACGATGACCAGGGAGTTGGCGAAGTACCCCCAGACTCCCTTTTCGGTGGCAACCTGCATCGGTTCCAGCGACGGCGAAACGGGGTACACGCTCAGGCTGGTGGAGTCAGCGTTGGCGTCAAACGCTCCCGAGATGATGGTGAGAAAGGGCACCGCGAACACCGTGACGGCCAGGGCGCAGAGCACAAACCGCACAACGTTGCTGACGGTGAAGCCGGGCCGCCAGCCGAGCGCGCTATCAAATTGGGTGTTCGCGGCGGCGGGGCGTTCGCGCCGCTTGGCGGGGATCAGCGTCATGATTTCCCCTTTCGTGTGGTGAGCGTTCGCACAAGCACTGTCAGTCCGAGCGTCGCGAGAAGGAGCAGGACGGATGCCGCGGAGGCGACACCAAGATCGTTGGCTTGGAAGCCGAGCGAGTAGACCCGAGTCATCCACACCTCGGTGCTACCGGCGGGGCCACCGCCGGTGAGGACGTAGACCTCGGTGAAAGTTCGCAAACTGCGGATCGCGGCGAGTGTCAGCACAACGGAGATGGCGGGGCGCAGCGCCGGCAGCACGATGTAGCGCAGGCGCTGCTTCACGGAGACACCGTCGATGGCCGCTGACTCGTAGAGGGAGCGGTCAATTCCGGTGAGACCGGCGAGGATGATGACCATGTTGTAAGGGGCGCCCGTCCAAATGCCCACCACGGCGATGTAGCCGAGGGCGGTGGACGGGTCGCTGAGAAATTCTTGTGGTGGGATACCCAAGAAGCCCAGCACCTGGTTGAGGAAGCCGGATTCGGTGGGAAAGTACAGGATCCGCCACAGCTCTCCAACAACGGCCAGCGCGGTGACAACGGGCAAGAAAACCGCGGTGCGCACAAACCAGATTCGGCGAGCCTGGCCCTCCAACAAAAGGGCGAGGAGGGCGCCGAGCACAAGCGCGCCAACCGTCTGGGTGAGCCCCAGGATGATGGTGTGCCCGAGGGCATCCCGGAATCGTTCGTCACCGAGCACTCGGGTGTAGTTGTCGAGCCCAACATAGATGTCGCCAAGGAAGGGTTGCACCTTTGCGGTGCTCATTCGGAAGCCTTCGAACATGGGGTAGAACTTGAAGATCAACCCCAGCAGTAGGCCAGGCGCGAGGAACATCCAGGGGATAAACGAGCGCCAGGTTGTGGGACGCCGGCGGCGGGGCGGCCGCCCCGCCCGGGAGCGCGAACGCTCCCGGGCGGGGCCAGCCGCTGTAGTGCCGGTCAGGGTGTCGGAAGTCACTTCACGAGATCCATAGCTTCAAGCTGCGCCTGGAACTGTTCGTCAATGCTGGCAAGACCAGCCGGGATGTCGCTGCTGCAGTCGGCAACCATGGCGTTCATACCGTCCGCCAGAATCTGGCGGAAGGAGTTGAAGTCAATGTTCCACGGGAATGTTTTGGAGTCGTTCGCGTAGTCCTCAGCAACAATTGCCCATCGGTCGTCGCCGGTGACGGCAGCAACATCAACGTTTTCGTTGACTGGGAGGCGCACAACGGGCTGCGAGGTAACGCCAGCTTCGTTGGTTTCGACTTTCATGGCGATTTCTTGCGCTTCCTGGGTGACCAAGAATTCGGCGAGCTGCTTCTGCAGGTCAGCCTTCTCGGAGCTGGCGCCGAAGTAGATGTTCTCGCCCTCGGCGAAAGTGGTGTTCGACTCGGGGCCCTCGGGCATCGGAATCACCTCAACGTTCTCGGCACCGAGCAGGGTGTCGAAAGAGCTGATGTTGTACGGACCGGTGAGGTAGATGCCGGCGGTGCCCTGGCCGAAGAACGGGGTCTCACCCGTTGTCAGGTTGACGGAGCCGGGAACAACAACGCCGGGAGTGCAGAACAGGTCGCGAATGTAGGTCATTCCCTCTTCTGCTTCTGGGGAGTCAATAGCGGAGGTGTAGTACCCGTCGCCGTCGGCTTCGAGGATCTCCGCTCCGGCCTGCCAGAGGTAGGAGTTGCCCCAGCGAGCGATGTAGCCGCTCTTGGCGCTTCCGGGAACAACCATGCCGTAGGTGTCGGCCTGTCCATTGCCGTCGGGGTCTTGGGTGGCGAATGCCTCACCCAAGCTGGCGAGTTCCTCCCAGTTGGTCGGAATCTCGAGCCCCAGATTTTCGCGCCAGTCCTTGCGGATGATCGTGACGTTCGCCTGGCGTGACCACGGAATGCCGTAGGTCTCCCCGTCGAGGCCAACGTTCTGTTCCCACGTCTCGTCGGAGATGTCGCCTTCGCCCTCGATCGACTCGCGGTCGATGGGAAGAACGAACCCCTGCGCAACGTAGTTACCCAGTGACGATGCGTCGTTGATAAGCACATCAGGGAGATCCTTCTGCGACGCTCGCGCCTGCAGCTGGGTGTCGAATTCTTGAACTGGCTGATAGTCAATTTCGACACCGGTCTTCTCGGTGAAGGCATCGAACACCATTTGGTAGGACGCAGCGGATTCAGCTGCACTTCGGGTCCACACCTCGAGGCTCTGCTCGCCGGAACTGCCTGAGGTGTCCTCCCCCGATTCGGACGAGCAGGCTGCGACAGATACCACAAGGCCTGCTGCAATGGCCAGGCCGACGAATCGACGCGGCCGCATGGTGTTCTTCATTGAATCTCCATTCGCATATGCAAATCATTTACATCCATGTAAATGCGAGTGCTATCGTAGGTACCAGTTGACAAAGATGTCAAGCGCCGCTTTCGCGGGCTACTTCGTCACCATTCGATAGGAGCAACGCCGCATGCCGACCCGAATTTTGCTCACTGGAGCGGCCGGAGCTGCCGCTACCGGAATTCGCCCCATCCTTGCCTCCCACGGGCACCGAGTTGTGCTGCTCGACATTGCGCCAGTTAAGGGAGAGCTCTCCCCCACCGAAACCGCCATTGTCGGCAGCATCACCGACCGCGACACCCTCGACCGAGCCCTTGAGGGCGTTGACGTTGTGGTGCATCTCGGC
>DASYMY010000194.1:0-5212 GCA_036008825.1 Glaciihabitans sp. | reverse complement strand
GAGGGGATACCCGCCAGCGCGTGTCGAAGAGGGTGTGCCAGCTCTCTGGGTCAAACCAGTCCGTGCGGGGCCCTGGGCGCAACGGTAGTAGTGCGTCATTCTCTGGTGGGCCAACGGGAACATTGTCGACAGCGGGAATCTGCGTGGGTGGCTCGGCCCCGATAGGGATCTCGTCCCCCTCGGCCAAGGGGGCCGGGCCAAGACCGGCAAGGGTGTCTCTCGAACGGGATCCCAGCACGGGCTCCACCGCAATGCCCCCGCGTACGGCGAGGTAAAACCTCAGTCCGGCGGTGGCCTGTCCGATAGTGAGGGTGGATCCGGCCCCGGCAAGGGTCGCGGTGTGAGGCTCAACGGGGTGGCCGTCGAGCCGCAGAGCGCCCCACGCACCGGTAATGGCAAACCACGTGGCGCGCTCGATTTGGGCGCTGAAGCCACCAACAAGAATTTCGAGTGAAGCCGCCTCCACCGGGTTGCCGACCAGGCGGTTGGCGAGGTGGTGGGCCGCGCGATCCATGGCGCCGCTGGGGCCAACGCCCAAGTGCGAGAGGCCTCGACGGCCGGAATCCTCCACCAGCGTCAGCGGGCCGGGGGAGAGGATGCGGAGAGATTTCATGTGGCTAGCTCCGCGTGAGATGACTCTGCTTGAGTGAACCGCACACGCATTCCCGGCACCAGGAGGGCTGGCTGTTGCCGGGTGGCATCCCAAAGCGTCAGGGTGGTGCGGCCGATGAGCTGCCAACCGCCGGGGGAGCTGCGCGGGTAGATGCCGGTGAATTCGCCCGCCAGGCCAATGGCGCCAGCGGGAACGCTGGGACGGGACGTCTCGCGGCGAGGCACGTCAAAACCGGTGTCAGGTGACGCCAAGTAGGCAAAACCTGGAGCGAACCCAATAAATGCGACATGCCAGTCGGTGCCGGTGTGACGGGCAATGACCTCGTCCTCGGTGATTCCCATCAGCCGGGCGACCTCAGGCAGATCGTCGCCGTCGTAGTAGGCGGGGATGGTGAGGAGGCCGGGCACTGTGGCATCCGCTGTGGAGGTGGAGGTGGTGGTGACTGTAGTGGGGGAGGCGAGTGACGCGGGGAGGGAGTTGATCCAACGTTCGGCGGCGCTCAGCGATAGCGCGGTGGGGTCGAGGGTGACCAGGATGGTGCGGGCGGCGGGGACCAGTTCGTGAATGCCCGGGATGCGGCGAGCGTCGAGGACCGGATAGAGGTCCATGGTGGCGCTAAGCGTGTCGAGTTCGATGAGCAGCGCGCGTTCGCCGTACGGGAGGATGCGCATTAGAGGAACGACCGGATTTCGATTCCGGCCTCCACCAAGGCAATGCGCACGGCGGTGGCGATGGCGACAGCTCCCGGGGTGTCTCCGTGCACACAGAGAGAGTCGAAGTCGCCGGTGTGGGCCATAGCAACAGCGCGGGCGGCGACGGTGGCTGGGTCGGTGATAACGGAGCCCGGTGTGGAGCGTGGGGCGAGTCCGCCTGAGGGGTCGAGGGCGCGGTCGGGGAAGCCTTCATAAAAGAAGGGCAGTCCGTAGGTGTCCGCTGCGCGTTCAATGGCGGAGCCACGCAACCCCAGAAGGGGGAGGGTCGGGTCAAAGTCCCGCACGGCCGCTGCAACTGCGCCAGCCTGAATCTCGTCGCGAACGATTCGGTTGTAGAGCGCGCCGTGGGGTTTGACGTAGCGCACCGGGGTGCCAACGGTACCGGCCAGTCCGGCGAGAGCGGACAGCTGGTAGAGCACGTCACCGTGAAGTTCGGATGCGGCAATGTCCATTTCGCGGCGGCCAAAACCGGCGAGGTCACGGTAGGAGACGTGTGCGCCCACCACCGTGCCGTGAGCTGCGGCGTATCGGCTGCAGGCGAGCATGGTGAGTGGGTCACCGGCGTGAAATCCGCAGGCTATGTTCGCGCTGGTCACCAGGGTAAACATGGCCGCATCATCGCCCAATGTCCACTGGCCGTACGACTCACCGAGGTCACTGTTGAGGTCTAACACCACCATGGCCCCAGCCTAGTTCCGTTGGTTCAACGAAATCTCGGTGGGGCCATGGTGGGCGTTAACGCGGGGGTTAGACGAGGCCGTCGTGTGAGGCGCCTTCGGCGGCCGTGACTACAAAGAGCCCCGGTGTGGTGAAGCCCTGCTCGGCGAACGCGGCCAAGATGGCCTGCTCAACGGCGGCGACCGATTCGATCGGGATCAGCGCGATGGCAGAGCCACCAAAACCGCCACCGGTCAGGCGGGCACCAATGGCGCCAGCTGCGCGGGCGGTTTCCACGGCCAGATCAATTTCGGCGACGGAGATCTCGAAGTCGTCCCGCATGGAGGTGTGCGAGGCGTCGAGCAGAGCGCCAATGGCACGCGGCCCCTTCTCCCGGAGGGTGCGCACGGTGTCGAGCACCCGCTGGTCTTCGGTGATGACGTGACGCACCCGACGGAACGTTTCCTCGTCGAGGATTTCCTGGGCACGCGGCAGGTCGTCAACCGAGAGGTAGCGCAGCGACGGCACCTCAAATGCGGCAGCTCCCGCCTCGCAGGAGTTACGACGAGCAGAGTAACCACCGGTTGCGTGAGCGTGCTCCACCTTGGTGTCGATGACCAGCAGGGCAAGGCCAGCTTCAGCAAAGCCGAGTGGGATGACCTCGGCGTCGAGACTGCGGCAGTCGAGGAACACGGCCGAATCGGTGCGGCCCAGCATCGAGGCTGACTGATCCATGATTCCGGTGGGGGCACCCACCACGTTGTTCTCGGTCAGCTGTCCCACCTTGGCGAGGGTCTGCCGGTCGAGTCCCAGAGACCAGACATCGTTCAGTGCCGTAGCGATGGCGCTCTCCAGAGCGGCGGACGACGACAGCCCAGCACCAACCGGAACGGTGGAGTCCAGGTAGATGTCGACCCCGGTCACGGCGTCAAGGTTCGCGCCGAACTCGCCAAGCACCCAGGCAACGCCCAACAGGTAGGCAGACCAGCCCGACAGAGCCTCGGGGGCGAGGTCGTCGATCGCGATCTCCACCAACTCTGGAGAGAACGCAGTAGAGATGCGGATGACACGATCGCTACGGGTTGCCAGAGCCAGAACCGTACGGCGGTTGATGGCGAACGGCAGCACAAATCCTTCGTTGTAGTCGGTGTGCTCGCCGATCAGGTTGACCCGGCCGGGAGCGGACCACACACCCTCGGGCGCGGAGCCGTAGCGGGCGGTGAACTCGGCAATAACGGTCTCGCGCAGGGCGGTTGCATCGGCGCTTGGGGTGGCAGGGGTGCCGTTGGGGCTGGTGTTCTCGGTCATACTCTGCTGATTCCTTCTCGGATGAACGCGGCGGACTGTTCGGGCAACACGTCACCAATAAAGGCGCCCATGGCTGCTTCGGATCCGGCGAGGTATTTCAATTTGGTGGCCGCACGACGCGGCGAGGTGACCTGCAACATCAAGCGGATGTCCTCGCGCCCAACATTCACGGGAGCCTGGTGCCAGGCCGCAATGTAGGGGGTGGGGGTGTCATACAGGTTGTCAATGCCGCGCAGCAGCGTGAGGTACAGCTCGGCGAGTTCGTCGCGCTCCTCGGCGTTGGTTGCCGCGAAGTCAGGAATGTGGCGGTGCGGCAGCATGTGCACCTCGATGGGCCAACGAGCTGCGAAGGGAACGTACGCCGTCCAGTTTTTGCCCTCGAGCACAACCCGCTCTGAGGCGCGTTCGCGGTCGAGAATCTGCTGGAAGAGGTCTGGTCCCACCTTCTCGATGGACTCCAGCAGACGGGTGGTGCGTGGTGTGACGTAGGGGTACGCGTAGATCTGGCCGTGTGGGTGCTGCAGGGTCACACCAATTTCTTGGCCACGGTTCTCAAACGGGAACACCTGCTGAATGCCGGGCATCGCCGAGAGTGCTTCGGTGCGGTCAGCCCATGCCTCAATCACGGTGCGTGCCCGTGACGGGGTGAGCGAGCCGAAGGATCCTTCGTGCTCGGGGCTGAAACACACCACTTCGCAGCGCCCGATCGAGGTCAGCGAACGTTCGAAGCCAACCTCAGACAGTTCCGCAAGGGACTCGGGGGCTCCGTCACCACTCAAGGCAGGGCCGAACGAGGGGGAGCGGTTCTCGAACACGGCAACGTCGTAGATGTTGGGAACTTCCGACGGGTTGGTCGGGCTTGCCGGCGCCAACGGGTCCTGATCGGCCGGCGGCAAGAACACACGGTTCTGCCGGTTGGCGGCGAGGGAAATCCACTCACCGGTCAGTACGTCCTGACGCATGGTCGCCGTCTGGGGGCGGGGGTCGAGCACACGGGCATCCGCCGCTCGCTCTTCGCCCAGCTGGGTATCTGCGTCGTCAAAATAGATCAGTTCTCGTCCGTCGGCCAGCACGGTGGCGCGTTTGACGATTCCGCTCGTAGTCATGTAATTACGATATCGGAAGTAACATGGTTTCGATATCGAAAGTTTGGAGGGCGGATGTCTCGTGATTCGACCACTGACCGCCGTACGCGGCTGGCCACGGTCATCCTCGAGCGCGGCTTTCTGCGTGTCGCCGAAGCCAGCACGTTGCTTGGGGTCAGCGAAGTTACGGTGCGCGGGGATCTGACCGCCCTCGAACACGACCAGTTGGTGGTGCGTGTGCACGGCGGAGCCATGCCCCGCAGTGCGATGCCCGCCGAGCCGACGTTGGAGCAGGCCCAGGTGCTCGCGGCCGATTCGAAGAGGGCCATCGGCGAAGCGGCGGCGGCAATGGTGCAACCGGGGCACAGTGTGATTCTCGACGTGGGATCCACCGCGTTGGCCGTCGCTCACGCGCTCGTGCGCCGCACCGACTTGAGTGATGTCGCCATCATCACCAACGGGCTCAGTATCGCCCTTGCCCTGGAGGCGGCGCTTCCCCGCTTCACCGTTGTGGTCACCGGCGGAACCCTCCGCCCCCTGCAACACTCCCTGGTGAACCCCAACGCCAGTGCCCTGCTCGAATCAGTGCACGCCGACATCGCCTTTATCGGGTGCAACGGCGTTGACCCCGTGCGCGGAGTCACCAACATCAACTTTCCCGAAGCCGAAATCAAACGGCGGATGCTGCACTCCTCGAGAACCCACGTGCTAATTGCCGACGGCGACAAACTGGGCCAAGCGCACCTCGGAGTTGTGGGTGCCATTAGCGACTTTCACACCCTGGTGACCGGTGGGGAGGTCTCGGCGACGATCGCCGCAGAACTGCGGGAGCTCGG
>DASYMY010000193.1:0-1941 GCA_036008825.1 Glaciihabitans sp. | reverse complement strand
CGGTCTTGCTACCGTCTACCGCGCGCTGGCCGACCTCGCCGTTGAGGGAGACGCCGACTCGTTGCAGCAAGAAGGCGAAAGCCTGTACCGCGCCTGCACCCCCGGCAGTCACCACCATCACCTGATTTGCCGCAATTGTGGTCTTACCGTTGAGATCGAAGCAGACGCTGTCGAGAGCTGGGCGTCGCAGGTTGCGGCTGAACACGGCTTCAGCCAGCCCAGTCACGTTGTCGACGTGTTCGGGCTGTGCGCCAAATGCCGCCAGGCCGGGGCATCCGCTTAGACATTTGTAGTTGCGCGTATGTTGGGCGCACCGTAAGCTATCCCCTTGGTTGAGTGGTATCTACACTCACATGTACGCCAATCCACTCTCGGTTCGCCGTTTTGTGGGTTTCGCGCGTGCCGACAAGAGATCTTGGGTAGAGCATTCGCTCTGCGGTACTAAGGAGAAGACACATGGCAGCAACCTGCCAGGTGACCGGAGCCATTCCCGGCTTTGGGCACAACATTTCCCACTCGCACCGACGCACCAAGCGTCGTTTCGACCCGAACGTGCAGAAGAAGACGTACTACGTCCCCTCGCTGCGCCGCAACGTAACCCTGACGCTCAGCGCCAAGGGAATCAAAGTCATTGACGCACGCGGCATTGAGTCCGTTGTCAAGGACATCCTCGGACGTGGGGTGAAGATCTAATGGCTAAGCACCAGGACGTACGTCCGATCATCAAGCTGCGCTCGACTGCAGGCACTGGCTACACCTACGTGACCCGCAAGAACCGTCGCAACGACCCTGACCGTCTCGTGTTGAAGAAGTACGACCCCGTCGTACGCAAGCACGTCGAATTCCGCGAGGAGCGCTAACAATGGCCAAAAAGAGCAAGATTGCCAAAAACGAACAGCGCAAGGTCATCGTCGCGCGCTACGCTGCAAAGCGCCTTGAGCTGAAGAAGGCACTTGTTGACCCCGCAGGCTCTGACGAGTCCCGCGAGGCAGCCCGTGTTGGCCTGCAGAAGCTTCCCCGTGACGCATCACCGATCCGCGTACGCGGTCGCGATGCCATCGACGGACGCCCCCGCGGTTACCTCAGCCAGTTCGGTGTTTCCCGTGTTCGCTTCCGCGACATGGCTCACCGAGGCGAATTGCCCGGTATTACCAAGTCCAGCTGGTAGGTTCGAGGCGGTTCCATGCGCTCCGGCGTGCGGGAACAGTCTCTAATTGCACAACGTCCGAGGAGGACAACTCATGGCTGATAAGTCACTGAACCGCACTGAGCTCGTTGCAGCAGTTGCTGCTGAGTCTGGCCAGAGCCAGGCCACCGTCAACGGTGTTCTTGACGCACTTTTCTCGACCCTCTCCACTTCTGTGGCTGAGGGAACCAAGGTCACCATCCCGGGCTGGCTCGCGGTTGAGCGCACGCACCGTGCCGCTCGCGCAGGTCGCAACCCGCAGACCGGTGAAGCAATTCAGATTCAGGCAAGCTACGGCGTGAAGGTTAGCGCCGGCAGCAAGCTGAAGGCAGCAGCGAAGTAACTTCTCGCCTCTGCGCAAGCTTAAAAGGGACGACGGCCGTAAGGTCGTCGTCCCTTTTGTCATCTGAGCCCGCCGCCTCGCGTAGGCTCGTATGGTGAATCGACTTGCCCGTATTGCGGGCCCCGCCCTGCTGCTGATTGTTGCGTTCGTCGCGCTATTGGCATCTCTTGCGTACGGCGGGGGAGCGGCAGCACCCCTTATTGCTGACCCTGGCGCGGCGGTGCGGTACGGTTTGCCCGTTTCAAAGCTGCTGGTCAACCTGGGCGCTGCTGGCACCATCGGCCCTCTCCTGCTTGCCTGCTTCGCGTTTGCGCCGCAGCGGCCCGAATACGGCCGTGCACTAGACATCGCTGCTGGCTCTGCAGCCCTGTGGACAGTTGCCTCCGCCGCCACCGGGTTCTTCGTCTTTTTG
>DASYMY010000192.1:0-4982 GCA_036008825.1 Glaciihabitans sp. | reverse complement strand
CGGCTCCACCGACCTGGTGGGTGCCCGGCAGCGGGTTCGCGATGCGATCGCCGAGCTGGTGCCGTACGCCCAGGCGGCGGGGGTGACCCTCGCGATCGAGCCATTGCACCCGATGTACGCCTCGGATCGCGCCGTAGTTTCAACCCTCGGGCAGGCACTGGATATCGCGGAAGAGTTCAGCGCCGCCAGCGTCGGGGTGGTGGTCGACACCTTCCACGTGTGGTGGGATCCGCAACTGTTTAGCCAGATCGCTCGCGCGGGCGCCGGCGGTCGTATCGCCAGCTACCAGGTGTGCGACTGGGCAACACCGTTGCCGGCAGACGTGCTCCTTGCCCGCCACTACCCGGGCGAGGGGGTAATCGACTTCGAGTCGATCTCCCGCGCGGTCGACGCCACCGGCTACACCGGCGACG
Organism: Glaciihabitans sp.; assembly: GCA_036008825.1. Classification (GTDB taxonomy): domain Bacteria; phylum Actinomycetota; class Actinomycetes; order Actinomycetales; family Microbacteriaceae; genus Glaciihabitans. Next base: position 4,569 of record DASYMY010000192.1, on the reverse strand, counting down.
TTGAGGTCGAAATCTTCAACCAGACCATTTGGGACGAGCCGTGGGAGAGTGTCGCCGGGCGGGTGACATCCGCTTTCGACGCTACTGTCACTCCGTTTCTGCGTGATACCTCAGGGGTTGTTTCGGCGTAAATTCGGTCGATTCGACCTACCTGAACGACGGGGTGTTACACGCCTGTCACATCTATGGGATTGAATCGCAGGATGGACCTGATCGATGTAACAACGATCCGGGTGCCAAGAACACGCGACGACGTATTTTTTGCACCCGGTGCACTCCCCCTTGGTGGCGGAACCTGGCTCTTTTCAGAGGCTCAAGCCGGGGTCACTGAGCTCATCGATCTGACCGCGCTCGATTGGGATCCCATCACGCTCACCGATGACACCCTGATCGTCTCGGCCACCTGCACTGTCGCGGAGCTGCTGCGCTTGCCCGCCCAGGATGACTGGCTCGCCCACCCCCTGATCAGCCAGTGCGTCAACTCGTTCCTGGCGTCCTTCAAAATCTGGAACGTCGCCACCGTTGGCGGCAATATTTGTACGGCTCTGCCGGCCGGGCCGCTCATTTCGTTGGCCTGCGCGCTCGATGCGACCGCCGTTATTTGGGCGGCAGGACCCAGCGGTGACCGGCGGATGCCCGTTGCCCAACTGGTGTTGGACGTACGAACCACCGACCTGGCTCCCGGCGAAGTGCTGCGGGCAATTGAGATTCCGCTGGACCATCTGCGCGCACGCACCGGGTTTCGGCGCATCTCGCTGTCCCCGCTTGGGCGCACGGGCACCTTGGTGATCGCTCGGCTCGACTCAGACGGTTCCATCGTGTTCACCATCTCCGGAGGCACCACCCGGCCCCGACAGTTGCGTTTCGACAGCATTCCGGGCCAGGCCCAGTTGGCGTCAGCGGTCGCCGAAATTGACCAGTGGTACAACGACGCGCACGGCTCCCCCGATTGGCGGCAGGCCATTAGCGCGCAGTTCGCCGAAGAGTTGCGCATCGAGTTGGGTGGTACAAAATGAAGTTCACCATTAACGGCGAAGAGGTCACCACCGAGCCAAAGCCCGGCCAGGTTTTACGCACGGTGCTGCGCGAGCTCGAACACTACGAGGTCAAAAAGGGGTGCGACGCTGGGGACTGCGGTGCGTGCTCCGTTTTGCTGGGCGGGGAGCCCATCCACTCCTGCATTTATCCGGCACATCGATTGGACGGGGCGGATGTCACTACCGTGTCCGGTCTTGGCACGCCGGAGCACCCGCACCCGATGCAGCAAAGTTTTGTCGACGCTGCCGGGTTCCAGTGTGGATTCTGCACGGCGGGAATGATTGTCACCGCCTCCACCCTCACCGAGCATGACCACAACGACCTGCCGCGGCTGATGAAAGGCAACCTGTGCCGCTGCACCGGGTACCGGTCAATCAAGGACGCCATCTGCGGGGTCAGCAACACCGACCGGCCCACCGACGGTAACGCCGCTGGTGCCTCCGTTCGCGCGCCTGCCGGCATGCGGGTCGCCACCGGACGCGAACCCTACACACTAGACACCACCACCACCGGCCTGCTGCACCTGGCCGTCCTCGGCAGCCCACACGCCCACGCGCGCATTGTCTCGATCGACACCTCCGCCGCCCTCGCGTTGCCCGGTGTGCACGCGGTGCTCACCCACCGAGACTCCCCCGCCACCCTGTTCTCGACCGGACGCCACGAGCACCGCACGGATGATCCAGACGACTCGCTGGTGCTTGACCCGGTGCTGCGATTCCGCGGTCAGCGAGTTGCCGCTGTTGTCGCAGACACCGTCGCTATCGCTCAACGCGCACTCACCGCCATCGCGGTCGAGTACGAAGTACTTCCCGCCGTTTTTGATGCGGATGCCGCCCGCGCGCCGGGCTCCCCCCTTATTCACCCGGGCAAGGGGCCCGAGTCGCGCATCGCCGACTCGTCCCGCAACACGGTCGCCGAAATGCACGGGGAAGCCGGGGATGTCGACGCGGCTCTTGCCGCCGCTGATGCGGTGGTGAGTGGCACCTGGCAAACTCAACGGGTCAGCCACGCGGCGCTGGAAACCCATGCAACCCGCGGTTGGCTTGATAAGGAGGGCCGCCTGGTGATGCGCACCTCCAGCCAGGTTCCCTACCTGGTGCGCGACGAGCTGTGCCACATCTTTGGCCTCAGCTCCGAGCAGGTTCGGGTGTTCACCGCCCGAGTTGGCGGCGGGTTCGGCGGTAAACAGGAACTGCTCACCGAAGACATCGTGACCCTCGCTGTGCTGGCAACCGGGCAGCCGGTGCAGTACGAATTCACCCGCGAGGACGAGTTCACGATCGCTCCCACCCGACACCCGATGCGGGTGAAGGTCACCCTCGGCGCCACCCGCGACGGTGTGCTCACTGCCATGGCGGTCGACGAGCTGATGGACACCGGTGCCTACGGCAACCACGGCATTGGGGTGATGTTCCACAGTGTTGGGGAGAGTCTCGCCGTGTACCGCTGCGCCAACAAACGGGTCGACGCCCAATCGGTGTACACCAACAATCTGCCGTCGGGCGCGTTCCGCGGGTACGGGCTCGGCCAGGTCGTCTTCGCGGTGGAATCCGCCATGGACGATCTCGCCCGAACTCTCGGTATTGACCCGTTCGAGTTGCGACGCCTGAACGCTGTTGTGCCCGGTGACGCCCTGGTGGTCACCGACCCTGACGAAGAAACCGATCTGCTCTTTGGCAGTTACGGCCTCGACCAATGTTTGGACATCACCGAACAGGCACTACTCCGCGGCAACAGCCAGGAGGCTCCCGAGGGCTGGCCGGTGGGAACGGGAATGGCTATCGCCATGATCGCCTCCCTGCCCCCACGCGGACACTTCGCCGAAACCGCCATCACCCTGCTGCCCTCCGGTGACTACGACGTGGCGGTGGGAACAGCCGAATTTGGTAGCGGAACCACCACCGTGCACGCCCAACTCGCCGCAACCGCGCTCTCCACCACGGTGGACCGCATCCGCATCCGGCAATCCGACACCGATGTGGTTGGCTACGACACGGGCGCGTTCGGCTCCGCCGGGGTTGTTGTTGCCGGCAAAGCCCTCTACTCCGCGTCGATCAGCCTTGCCGCCCAGCTCATTCAGCGCGCAGCCGAACTCGGGTTCCCAGGCGGCACCCTGGAGGCGGGTGGGGTGCGCTGCGGCGACACCCTTCTCTTCGCCGAGCAGCTACTCGCACCCGGTTCTTTGACCGCAACCGGTCGCCATGACGGTACCCCGCGCTCAATCGCGTTCAACGTGCACGCTTTCCGGGTAGCGGTGAACCCTGCCACCGGTGAGGTGCGCATCCTGCAATCCATTCAGGCCGCCGACGCTGGCACGGTGCTCAACCCCGAACAGTTGCGGGGCCAGATCGAGGGCGGAACCGCGCAAGCCATCGGCAGCGCCCTCTACGAGGAGATGACTCTTGACGGTGAAGGCCGTGTGCTGACCACCGCGTTCCGCAATTACCACGTACCTCAAATGGCGGATGTCCCTGACACCGAGGTGTACTTCGCCTCCACCCACGACGATCTTGGGCCGTTGGGTGCAAAGTCGATGAGCGAGGCGCCGTACAACCCGGTGGCCCCTGCCCTGGCGAACGCTATTCGCGACGCTATCGGAGTGCGCCCCCACGAATTGCCCATGTCAAGAGACCGACTGTGGAGGCTGACAAGCGCGGTGTGAGACTGACAAGTGCGGTGTGAGCACGACGAGCGCTGGCCCCCGCCAAGCCCCCGCGGCATTCGCGTGTCGCTTCCTACGCGCGGTGAATTGATCCCCGGGTGTGACTGAGCGGCGCCGCTGAGGAGTTTCTGCGGGCGGCCAGCACCTCGGCGAGAATCGAAATCGCGGTCTCCTCCGGGGTGCTGGCACCCAGGTCAAGCCCGATGGGGGAATGCAGGCGTGCCAGCGCCTCCTCGGGAACAGCCCGCTCGCGAAGTTCGGCAAAACGGCGGTCCGAGGTGCGCCGGGATCCCATGGCGCCAACATAGGCAACCTGCCGCTCAAGCGCCAGCTGAACCAGGTCACTGTCGAACCGGTCATCGTGGCTGAGCACACAAATCACCGTGCGGGCATCCACCTCGGTGGCCTGAAGGTAGTGGGTTGGCCACGACACAACCACCTCAACACCCGGAAACCGCTCCGGTGTGGTGAACAGGGATCGGGGATCACAGACGGTGACCCGATACCCCATCGCGGTGGCAGCAACGCTGAGGGCCGCAGAGAAATCCATTGCCCCAAAGATGAGGAAGCGTGGCGGTGGGGTCGACACCTCAAAAAAGGTTTCCACCATTTCGCCCTCACAATCGATGCGGCCGAGGGAGGTGGCGCCCGCCTGCACCCGCGCATCCAGTTCCGCGGTGATGCGGTGTGCGTACCGGGTCGCGGCAGCGGACTCGTTGATAACGGTGGCGATTCCGGCGGCCTGCCCCGCCTCGGCTTTGCGCAACTGCTCGACGATGGGTGAGCCAGCCGTGACAAGTTGCACGTGGATGCGCAGCTGACCACCACAGGTGAGCCCAACCTCGAACGCAGTCTCGTCGCTGACCCCG
>DASYMY010000191.1:0-1803 GCA_036008825.1 Glaciihabitans sp. | reverse complement strand
TCACATGGTTCAGCAAACACCGCCAGGCGTCCGGTTCGTTCGTAATGGCGAACGTCCGGAGGTGCTGGTTGAGCGCGGTGCAGACGAGGTGACGCTGCGGTCCGGTCGGGTAGGCGCTTCCATAGCCACTGCGGGGCCCTGGACACTCCGCTTCATGGGCGACGACCGGGAGCTCTGTACCGCGGCCGCTCGATCAACGGGGTCCATGACGGTGGCAGGCGACGGCGATTACACCATGCAGCGACTTACGTTGCCAGTCGGCGCGAGCGTGTACGGGCTCGGTGAGAGGTTCACAGCGCTCGTAAAGAACGGCCAGGTCGTCGAGTCCTGGAACCAGGACGGCGGAACGGCGAGCGAGCAGGCCTATAAAGCGATTCCGTTCTTCCTTACTGATGCGGGGTTCGGTGTGTTCGTTGACTCGCCTGGCCGAGTGTCTTTCGAGGTGGGCTCCGAGGTTGTCTCAGCAGTACAGTTTTCCGTGCCGGGAGACTCCTTCGAGTATCACGTCATATATGGACCTGGGCCGAGAGAAATTTTGGAGAAGTACACGGCACTCACAGGCAGACCTGCGCTTCCGCCTCAATGGTCCTTCGGCCTCTGGCTCTCGACGTCGTTCACAACCGAGTACGACGAGCAGACCGTCTCGCATTTCGTTGACGGTATGGCCGATCGCGACATTCCGCTCAGCGTTTTCCACTTCGACTGCTATTGGATGAAGCCCCTCAACTGGTGTGACTTTGAGTGGGACCCCTCGGTATTCCCCGACCCCAACGGGATGCTGTCCCGGTTGTCGGCTCGAGGCTTGCACTTGAGCGTATGGATCAACCCATACATCGGGCAGAGGTCACGACTCTTTACAGAGGCCGCGGAAGCAGGATTCCTCTTGCGGCGGCCGGATGGGCGTATTTGGCAGTGGGACATGTGGGTAGCGGGCATGGCTCTGGTCGACTTCACCAATCCAGCCGCGCGAGAGTGGTATGCGGGAAAAGTTCGAGCACTGTTAGAGCAGGGCGTCGACGCCATCAAGACCGATTTCGGAGAGCGAGTCCCAACCGACGTGGTGTGGCATGACGGGTCCGACCCGGAACTGATGCACAACTATTACAGCTATCTGTACAACCGAACAGTGTTCGAGACGGTTGAGGCGACTCGTGGTCTCGGCGAAGCCGTCCTATTTGCGAGGTCAGCAACGGCGGGCGGCCAACAGTTCCCCGTGCATTGGGGTGGGGATTGCGAGTCGACCTACCCATCCATGGCGGAGTCGCTCCGCGCAGGACTGTCTTTGGGAATGAGCGGTTTCGGCTTCTGGAGCCACGACATCGGAGGTTTCGAGGGAACTCCCAGTCCAGCTCTGTTCAAGCGATGGGTTGCGTTCGGTCTGCTCTCGTCGCACGCACGCCTCCATGGCTCCGATTCCTATCGGGTGCCCTGGGTCTTCGACGAGGAGTCGGTCGATGTAACACGCAAGTTCTCTCGGCTTCGCAATACCTTGATGCCATACCTGTGGAATGTTGCAGTCGAGGCACATCACGTGGGGCTGCCGGTCATGCGGGCCATGGTGATCGAGTTCTCCCAAGATCGAACCTGTGCGTCTCTAGATCGCCAGTACATGCTTGGCCCCGACCTGCTGGTCGCCCCGGTGTTCAGCGACGAAGGCCTGGTTGAGTTCTACCTGCCACAGGGTTGCTGGATTGGATACCTCGACGGTCGCGTCCGAGACGGGGGCTGCTGGATCCGCGAACAGCACGAGTTCGACTCCGTGCCGTTGCTGGTGCGCCCGGGAGCCGTGATCCCCATCGGTGC
>DASYMY010000190.1:0-1975 GCA_036008825.1 Glaciihabitans sp. | reverse complement strand
GAGGATGTAGAGGATGATCCACCACACCCAGCCGGGAAGAGACAGACCAAACAACTCCGAAATGATGCTGTCTGCGTAGTAGGCGGAGAACAGCACAACAACTGCGGTCGTCACCACGTATTCAATGGTTTCGGCCAGTCCCGTGATAAATCCACCCCACGGTCCAAGCGCCGCGCGGGAGAACGAATAAGCGCCGCCGGTATGCGGCATTGCCGCTGACATTTCTCCGATCGAGAAAATCATGGTGAAAAACATCACGATGATGATGCCGGTGGCGATGAGGAGACCTCCCCAGCCGGCGACACCCAAACCGGGGTTCCAACCCGCAAAGTCACCCGAGATGACCGCCGCGATACCAATGCCCCATAGCCCCCACACTCCGGCGGTGCGTCGTAGTGTGCGTTTTTCAAAATAGCCGTCGGCCGCCTTCGTATAGGTGACCCCGGAAACGCTTGTGTTCTCGGCCATAAATTCCTCCAGCAGGAATGTGTAAGTGGCAGGGCACGGAAGAGGACCGCGTCCACGGATTAACGAGAGCTTGGCGTTTATTGGCACCCGACGTCTACCTTTAGATGTAAACAATGCATTACGGTTACCCCACAGCCTCACGGAAACCATTGGGCTTATTGGTCGATCAAACGACAACTGGGAGGTACGGCGTGACGAGTGGCAGCACAGCAAATCCCGTTTCTGGCAATCTGACTCTGACGGAGCTGGAGTCTCACGTTGCCGCCCGAGACATTGACACCGTCATCGTTGCGTTCACCGATATGCAGGGGCGGCTTGTGGGCAAACGGGCATCCGCTCGATTGTTCCTCGAAGAAATTGCCGCTCACGGCGCTGAATGCTGCAACTACCTGCTGGCTGTCGACGTGGAGATGAACACCGTCGATGGGTACAGCATGTCGTCCTGGAAAACCGGGTACGGCGATATGGCCATGATCCCTGATTTGGCAACACTGCGACTGATTCCCTGGTTGCCAGGCACAGCCCTGGTGATGGCAGATCTGACCTGGCTCGACGAAACGCCGGTTGCGGCGAGTCCGCGCGAGATTCTTAGGCGGCAGATCGCTCGACTGAGTGAGGCCGGCTTGGTGCCCTATGTGGGGACTGAGCTGGAGTTCATCGTCTTTGACGACAGCTACCGCTCCGCGTGGGCGAAGAACTACACGGCGCTGACGCCCGCCAGTGACTACAACATTGACTACGCGATACTCGCTTCCACACGCATGGAGCCGCTGCTTCGGGACATCCGCAATGGGATGGATGGCGCCGGCATGTACTGCGAGGGGGTCAAGGGTGAATGCAATTTGGGGCAACAGGAAATTGCGTTCCGCTACGACCACGCCTTGGCGACCTGCGACAACCACTCGATCTACAAAAACGGGGCGAAGGAGATCGCGGATAGCCACGGCAAAGCGTTGACCTTTATGGCGAAATTCAATGAGCGGGAAGGCAATAGCTGCCACATCCATTTGAGCGTGCGTGGCACGGACGGAAGCGCGGTTATGGCCGGCGACGGTCAGTACGGGTTCTCCAAACTCATGGAGCACTGGATTGCCGGACAGCTAAAGACGCTGCGCGAACTCACCCTCTTTTTTGCGCCCAATATCAACTCATACAAACGCTACGTGGAGGGAAGTTTCGCCCCAACTGCCGTTGCATGGGGGCTCGACAACCGCACCTGCGCGTTGCGGGTGGTTGGCCACGGGCACAGTTTGCGGGTGGAGAACCGGGTTCCGGGTGGGGATGTGAACCAGTATTTGGCGGTGGCCGCGTTGATTGCTGGTGGCCTCTACGGAATCGAGAACGAGCTGGAACTCGAACCGTTGTGTGAAGGAAACGCTTATACCTCCGACGCCGCTCGAGTGCCGGAAACGCTGCGCGATGCGGCAGCGCTCTTCGCCGGCTCGGCTGTGGCAGCTGAGGCTTTCGGCGCCGACGTGGTGGAGCACTATCTCAACAACGCTGCTAT